>JANTFJ010000156.1 GCA_024763495.1 Desulfobulbaceae bacterium
ACGCCAACATCTTTGCGCATAATATCCTGAATGGATTTAATTATGCCGGATACGTTACTCATGCTGTTTTCTCCATAATATATAATTCCTGCTCCAATTCCCGGATGGCATCTTCATACTTGCTGCGCCCGCCAAAGACCTGGTTGATAATTTCCATTGGGGTACCGATATCACTGAAAGGCCTGAGCTTCAACACCTGGGCATTTTCAACGGTGGTGATTCCCTCATCAGCGTATTTATCCAGCAGGCTGTTTAAAACAGTTCGTGCCTGTTCACCATATTTGGTAAAATAGTTTCGTTTTTTTACATTGTCGGCCCGCTCTTGCCGGGTAAGCGGGGGCTGGTCATAGGCAATATGGCAGATAAGATCAAAATCGCCATACTCTCTGCCCACTTCCTCAGCCAGATTATCGAGGATAATGCCGTGTTCTTCCAGCAGCTCAATGATGGCCTGTTTTTTTCTGCTTCCGCTCCAGTGGCGGAGAAAATCATCCAGCGAGGCAAATTCGGACTGGATCTGCTTGCGGGAAAAATCACGGTATGATTCGGTTATCAGGGTGCCTTCCGGGCCAATGTATTCAACCCGCTCGGCAAGAATTTTGACCGATACACCGCTGACCACAATCTTTTTTACTTTTTCATCCTCATCATCAGTATCGTCGCCGTCATCATCTGGTTCCGGTGGGTCAGGCGGGATGGGATCGTCATCATCACCGGGTTCGTAAATAATAACCGGCTCTCCGTCAAAATCGGGATCGCGAAAAAGCTTGGTAGCTCCTTTAAAATCCATAATGGTGAAAAAGAACTTGTTATACTCTTCATCAATGCGGGTGCCACGGCCTATAATCTGTTTAAAACTGGTCATGGAGTTGATGGTTTTATCCAAGGCGATGAGCTTGCAGGTTTTGGCATCAACCCCTGTGGACAGGAGTTCCGAGGTGGTGGCAATAACCGGGAATCTGCTTTCAGGATCTATAAAGTTATCAAGCTCTGCCTTACCCTCCACACTATCACCGGTGATGCGCATAACATATTTGGGATTCTCTTTGGCAAGCTCACCGGCTGCATTGACGATGGCTTTTCGCATTCGTTCGGCGTGATCAATATTTTCACAGAAAATTATGGTCTTGGCAAAGGGATCGGTTGCCTTGAGATATTTCATAATGCGTCCGGCAACCAGTTTTGTCCGCTGATTGAGTACCAGGATACGATCCATATCTTTCTGGTCATAGGTGCGGCTTTCGATTTCCTGGCCGAGATCATCAACCATACCAGGGGGCGGTGTCCAACCGTCAATATCTTTGTCTATATTGATACGAACAACCTTATAGGGGGCAAGAAAGCCGTCCTCAATCCCCTGTTTTAAGCTGTAGGAATAGACCGGCTCATTAAAATAGGTGAGGCTGGAAATGTATTTGGTCTCTTTTGGGGTCGCTGTCATACCAAGCTGGATGGCACCTGAAAAATACTCAAGAATCTCACGCCAGGAAGAATCTTCCGCGGCACTGCCCCTATGACACTCATCAATAATGATCATGTCAAAAAAATCACGCGATACACTTTTGAAGATTTTATCTTCTTCGTCAGGGCCGGTTATGGCCTGGTAGAGGGCCAGGTGGATCTCGTAGGAAGGATCAATCTTTCTGTTTCTTACCTTGGACATGACAGAGCCAAACGGCTTAAAATCATTGACCAGGGTTTGATCAGCTAAAATATTTCGATCCACCAGAAATAATATCCTTCTGACCTTCTTGGCCTTCCAGAGTCGCCAGATTATCTGAAAGGTTGTGTATGTCTTACCGGTGCCGGTGGCCATAACAAGCAAAATTCGGTTTTGCTCCTTGGCAACGGCTTCAATGACCCGGTTAATGGCCTCGACCTGGTAATAACGGGGTTCTTTGCCTGAACTGTCTGCATGATAAGGCTGCTGGATCAGGTCTTCTGAAGCATCTTCAATACCCCGGTATTCTTTGTAACGCTGCCAAAGGGTTTGCGGATCGGGAAACTGATCCATTGAAAATTCAATCTCAATGTCCTCGCCTTCGGGAGCGACTTTGTTGTGTGAGGCAAAACCGTCACCATTGGAACTGAATACACTTGGGACTTCTAATATTTCGGCATATCCCAACGCCTGCTGCATGCCGTGGCTTATCGTGTGGTTGTTATCTTTGGCTTCAACAACAGCAACCGGAACTCCAGGGGTTTGGGAAAGGACATAATCAGCAAATTTTTTCTTTTTCTTATTGCGAGCCGACATATTCCCTCTGACAACCACTGGGCCAGGGGTGAGCGTTACTTCACGACGAATCTGTATTTTTTGATCCCAGCCCGCCTTTTTAATTGCCGGAGTAATGTACAAATCGCAGATATCAATTTCGCTGAGTTCTTTTTTGTTGATGTCGTCCACGACAAACCTCTAATGGGTTTTTAGATATTTCGGTTAAAGCTATGGTGTATTCAAAAATATACCCGGTAATACTAAAGCTTTCCGGGGGGACATGCAAGGAGTCTTCCAGAGACAATCTTGTTGAAAGGATGAAACCGCAGCACAGGAGACAGGGTCAGATCTTGAAATATAACTTTTCTTTATGACATGGGGGGATGAGGGTCAAATCTTTATCTTGACACCTAAGGAATGTGGGAATAGCTATGCTGAGTATAATTGGTTGTAATAGTGGACAATTTTGTAAAAAATTGTCCACTATTACAAATAGTTGTGCCGACTTGTCAAGAATAAAGATTTGACCCCTTTTGCGAGCTGAATCACTTACAGTTATGGGGGTGTCGTCTCTCTCCCGGGTGTATTTTGTTGAGCGCTATCAAAAATTGAGGTACGGGAAAAAGCGGGGAACAGGGGTATCAGTGACTGTAGGTACCCATCAGTTGCCCCTGGGAAATGATATGCCCCGACATCGCACTTAAGACCTGGCTCCTGGTGGCTCCGGCAGTAAGACTCAGGGTTGTATCCAGGGCATAAACCTTGAAGTAGTACCTGTGGGTTCCGGATGGTGGACAGGGGCCGCCATAGTCGGTTGTCCCGAAATCATTGATACCATGAATAGCGCCATTGCTCAAAGTTGTGGATGATCCCGCGTCTTCGGATAAATCTTCATCTGTCGGCAGATTAAACAGAACCCAGTGAATAAAATCAGGGGCATCAGGGTCGTCACAGATAAGCACCAGACTCTGTGCGCCTGTCGGAATATCGGCAAAAGCCAGGGGTGGAGAAATATCCTGGTCATCACAGGTATATTTGGCAGGAATAGCATTGCCGGCGCTGAAAGCCGTACTTGTCAACTTAATACCCGAGTCGACACTGACTGTCTGACCGATAACCGGCAAGGCTACGGGTTCATTGCTGGTATCAGTGACAGCCCTGACCACTGCCACATAATCTTCCCGGTCAGGGAAAGTGTAAGTGCAGGTGTTAGAGGTAGAGTAATCTTGAACCACAGTCCAGTCGGTGGTGCTGTAACTGGAAGTACCGTAATTAGAACAGTAGTAGAACTTGTAATAAATTGTATCAGCAGCAGAAGTAAAGGCATTGGCAGTAACAATAACCTTGTCGGCGCTGTCGGGCGTGGTATAGAGATCAGTGGTAAGTTTAGTAAAATTAACCTCACTGCTCCCTCCCCCGACATTGATTACATGGCCTATAATGGGAAGAGCGGCTGGTTCCAGGCTGGTATCGGTGACAGCCCTGACCACTGCCACATAACTTCCGGCGCTGTTAAATGTGTACTGGGCGCTGTTGGAGGTAGAGTAGTCCTGCACCACGGTCCAGGGGGTTGTCTCATAGCCGGCTGTTCCGTAATTAGCGCAATAATAAAACTTATAATAAACAGGGCTCCCGTCAGATGCGCCGGCATCCACGGTCACGGTTATGGGACTGCCCGTTACAGGTGCAGTGGTGGGTGAAACAGTGATACCGGTAATATTGACTTTCAGCCGAGAGGCGGCACTGGTTTCACCGGTTTTCCATCGGTTGTAAAAATAGTTAAGCAAATCAACAAATTCGCTGGTTGCTTTCTGGTGTCCGGTACTGCTGGGATGACTGTCCCAGGTATCAGCAGGATAGGCGGAATAGTTATAGATGGTGTTGACTGAATGTTCCTCGCCATTGTTCTGCCAGCGATGATGATTATCAGTGGCGGTCAGGACATTGTAATAATCAAAGACCGCGACATTATTATACGAATATCCGTCCAGCCAGTCGTTGACCAGCCAGTTATTAAAGGCCCTGGCATTAGCTGAACGTTCAGCCGCGGTCTGGTAATCCGCTGAATAATCATTTTCATTCTGGGGCGGAGCAGTAATAACCACAAAAAGCTTATCTGTCCTGGTCTGAAAATAAGTCAGGAGATTGTTGTAGACGGCTTTAGCATTACTTACGGTAAAGGAGGAATCGGGGGTTGTCCCGGCCGCGTCTCCAGGATTGCCGAACAGGTCGGAATTGGGAAAACAGGACTTAAACATGACAATTTCGTTCTCTCCACCGGGATCTGTGTCTAGTCGTGACCAGGCACCATAAGAGTCAACATTCTGTCCGGTCTCGCTGTAAAGCGCGGACAGGACGGTGCTGCTGTTAGTGCCGGTAAACCATTCAGGCCAGTCTGGAATGTCGGTGCTGTCGCCTATACTGTTGGGCCCCCAGCCATAATTAGTGGCACTGACATAATAATTGTTGTTTTTAAGTGCCGTGCCCAGGCCGCCCCAGGGCTGCTCGGTATTGGAGTCTGCCAGCCAGTTACCACCGGTGGAATGGTGGATAAAAATCAGTTTGACGGGTGAAGCAGGAGCTGAGTTGTCAGCCGCACCCCAGCCGGGAGTAGATATCAACAGAAATATTAATAACATAATTACCATAAACCATGGTTTTGATCTCATACCTTCCTCCATATTTTTTTGTTGATTAAGGGACTCAGAGTTAAAGTCCGCGCTTATTTCTTTCGGGGCAGCCAGTCCTCTCGGCAATAGAACATCGTTGTTTTATGGTTTTTTCCTGAGAATCATAATGTTGTCTTGTTGAATGAGTTCAAGCTTACTTAAAACGGACATACCCAGGAGAGGATACCTGGGATAATCATGAGTGGAAATTACTGCCTTGATATCATGGACAACAATTTTGCCAATGGATATTTTTTTGATAGTAGTCAGATAGGCCAGATCTACCCCTGAAGCAGTATGCATCTTAACCGGCCTGTTTTTACCATATTTCAGCCCTAATTTTCCGGCAGTATTTTTGCTCAGGGAGACCAGGCTGGCTCCAGTATCAACTATAAAATTAACCTTTCGTCCATTAATTTTGCCCATGACCCAATAACCACCATGCTGATCCGCCTTGAGGACTAATTCCTGTTCTGGTGCCAATCTCTTTGCTGCCGGTGGTGGAGGTATAGTTTTTTTTACTGTTATATCAGGCTTCTCTACCTGACAGTCAACTATAACCTCATTGGGATCAATATCAGCTGGTAAGGTTATAATGAATTCATCCCATGGGTAATCCAGCGTATCGGAAAATTCGTCAATCAATTCATAAAAAAATTCTTTAGAGTTGCGAATTGTACAGTGGAAACCAAGCTGACAGTCCTGCCAGTTCCTTTCAAAATCAAAACCTAAAACAATATCCTGCCCCTGGATACTTACCCTGGTAGATGATGAACCGTAATCACAGGCCAGGATAGCCGGGGGAATCATTGTCGTCAGCAACATCCAGAAAATGACATTTGGTAAGCAGTGATTCATTGATGTTGATGTTTACCTGAAAAAAACAAAATTTAAATAATTGGAGTAGTTACAAAATTTAATGAATTGCCATATATTGCTGTTGCGCCTGGGCAGCCAGTTTTTTGTCACCCATTCGCAGGTAGGCCTTTTCCATCATAATCCAATTACTCCTGATTATCCTGGTATTGTTCCCGGCAAGACTGTTTGACTTCAGGCAGAACTGCACACTCTGGGAGGGTTGATTTTCAGCCAGTTTAAGTTGAGCCATGGCATGCCATAATTCTTCATTGCTCGAATCAATGCGAAGCGCTCTTTCCAATAATATTTCGGCCTGGGAATATTGACCGGCAGCCATTGTCTGTTCAGCGTCCTTCAGCAGTCTGTTCGATGCCGTATTCTTGTCCTGTTTTTTGACAGGATGAGGATAATTTACGATTTTTTGTCGCGGAGCGCAGCCCCCTCCCAGCAATAAAGTCAGCCATAATGGCAAAAACATGAGCGTTGGTATCAACCAATATTTTTCTTTTCTTTTTTTGTAACTATTCATGGGGTAAGCACCTACGCTTTTTCCAAGACTCCGCTTGGAAAAAGAGGCCCCTTCGGGGCAGTTGAATCTGCAATCATGATGCATATATTTATTGGGTATAGCCCTTGTGAAATTTAATCATATAATTACGCGTAA
>JANTFJ010000157.1 GCA_024763495.1 Desulfobulbaceae bacterium
GTAGCCCTGCTACGCCTGCGGTTGCATGCAATCAGATCACTTCTCTAAATGTCCACCTTACACCTCATCTCTGCGAATTTATTTCTGAGTGAACCCTAAGACAGCCTGATCGTGCTCAGATGAATAGTTACAAATAAACTTCATTGCAAGGAAAAATTATGTCAAAAATAGGTAGAAATGATCCCTGTCCCTGCGGCAGTGGAATTAAATATAAAAAATGCTGTATAGGTAAAACTGATCAGGTTGCACAGTCCGCAGCTCAGCAGAATATTCAGATATCACTTAACACAGAAGTGGAAAAGCTGCAGGAAAGGGCTGCTAACAGGGATAAGTTCGTTCACGCGCTGGGGGTTTTTATTCTGTTTTCTACCGAATCAGGAGATGGCTGGCTACTCGAAATAACTGATATGGATGCCATTCAGGTAGCTGCTGATGGTGAAAAAATAGAATTTGAAATTGATGAAAACCCTGATACCATTGAAATCAACTGGCCTTTTCATTTTTCTATAAAAGATAAAAAATTTGTTACTACGGCTTACGCTGATAATGAAGTGAAAGTATGGGCTGATTATCCTTCGCACCGCATTGCTTCCGCCGTAAAGAAAATTAGAAAAAAATTCCCGCCTGAGCTTTTGAAAAATATTCATCTTGATGAAGATGAAATTCAGGCGGCATAGAAGTTTTTGTAAGCGTTCCCCAGCACCTCACAGAGTCGGAGTTTATGCCCTGTTTTTAAGGGGGGGTACCTCTTTGTCCATTTGGGCTGATATCGCACCAGTATGCGGCGCAGCCCCAGATAAGTGGGGAACGAGACTCCGAATGAATGAATCTAAGGCACTGGAGAACGCCTACAGGCAGAAGTTATAAGTACATAAGTAGCCCGTGAATGGTTACAGTCACAGGGTAAACCTGCCAATGGAAAAAATCCTCATAACGTTTACGAAATATTTATTTTGGTGATGTTAAGATACAGGGAGCATAGGAATTTTTGTTGAACCGGAAAACAAGCTTGGTGGCAGTACGTTATATTCCCATGGTGATAGTAATGGCTGTTATCTTTTTTCTGTCTAACCAGCCTGATATTCCCCTGCCGCAAACTGTAAGTTTTCAAGATAAGATTCTGCACTTTATTGCCTATGCTGTTCTTGCTGTAACTATATTATGGACACGTCAGTCATCTTCCCCTGTTACCTGCCTGAAAGTGGTTGTTTTTTGTCTGTTTTACGGTATCAGTGACGAGTTTCACCAGTCATTTATTCCCGGTCGTACACCAAGTGTTTATGATGTCGCTGCTGATGGGGCTGGGGCGTTTTTTATCGCCTGTGCCTGGATGATGATTCATAAGTCGTAATTCCCGGTTAATTACGAACCTCGAGAATAAAAGAGTACATAAGCGCCTTAACTTCGCTAACCCCCGTAATTGTGACTGCTTACAGGGTGCCGGAGATTTTCGCGATCAGACCGGCGCAGCATACTGGTGCTATGTAAGACAGGCTGATCGTGGGAAGAGGTAAACACCCTTAAAAACAGGGCATAAACTCCGACTCCGTGAGGTGCCCTGTGAGCATTTAATAAAAATGAAAAAATATCTTTTCATAATTGCCTCATTATTTATAGCATACTCCTTTCTGTTCCTTATACCTGCTTTTCATGTCAGTCCGGCCTCTGTCATTAATAAATATAATGCATCGGAAAGAGAAAAAATTATAATATATGAGGTTTATGAAAATCAATCAGATGTAATAATGGCCACAAGCTGGAGCATTATTATCGTTTATGGCCTATTTGCCGGGTCAATGCTATGTAATCGTCGTATAAAGAAAACTGACAAGTAACATAAGGATTGGTTGTTAGCAACGTAAGCGTTCACCAGCACCTCACGGAGTCGGAGGCACTGGTGAACGGTAGTACAATACTACAGTGCCGGGGGTAATTCCCTGAGAGGCGGTTGGATTGCCTCTGGACTGAAGCAATTTACCGGATCAAGTTTTTCTACCTGTTCCAGGTATAGACTTGCCTGGCAGGCTGACTGGAGAGGAAAGAGAAAATACTGAAGAATGGCCAGGGGCGGAATCAGGGTTGAAGCCGCAGAAATCAGGACAACCGGCACTACCGAGATCATAAAGAGAAAGATCAGGTGCATGAAAAATCCATTTTCGTTGACCTTGTTTTTGCTTATCTTCATGGCCTCGCCCATCGGCATATTCTTGTCGACCATAAGAAAAATAACATAAATCCACCAGGTAGCAAAGATAACACCGGGGATGACCAGGAGCATGAAACCGAGCAGCAGCATGAGTCCCAGGAAGAAAAGGGGGAAAAGTTGCCCAAAGCGCTGCATGCCGCTGAACAGATCATTGAAAACCGGTTTTTTCCGTTCTCGAAACCAGCCAATCAGTACGAGCATGTAGCCCCCCATTAAAGGCCCGGCAAGAATTCCCAGGGTACATGATGTTAAAATCTGAATAAGCAATCCACCAAGAAAGACGACAATAAATTCTTCTTTCATTATGGAAATGGTGTTCTCCAGGTGGGCTTGAAAATTCATAATATTCCCCTGTAATAATAGATTTTATTTTTGTAACTATTCAGCTGCACTTCATCCGGAGTCGAAGTTTATGCCCTGTTTTTTGGGTGCTTACCTGCGCGCGATAATGCTGTCTTACATATGAATAGTTACTTATTTTTTTTCTGGACATAAAATCAGCTCGTGCATATTTTATATCCTGTAAGTCTTCATTGTCATGTTTTTCTCGCCCAGAGGGCTGGGCTCCTGCGAGTCAACTGAGAATTGTTGACAGGTAGTAACTACTCATGGGGGTAGGCACCTAATATTCGCTAACCATCTAATTTGTAAGTGTTTACAGGGTGCCGAAGATTTTCGTGATCAGACTGGTGCAACATACTGGTGCCATGTAAGACAGGCTGATCGCGGGAAGAGGTAAGCACCCTTAAAAACAGGGCATACACTCCGACTCCGTTCTGTGCCCTGTGAGCAGTTACGACAGGTACATAAATATTTTAGCACAAGGAAAATAAAATGCCTATATATGAATATCGTTGTCAGGATTGTCAAAAAAAATTCGAAGCCATTGTCCTGTCAAAAAATGATGCCTCTGAGATAATCTGCCCCAAGTGTGGCAGCGGAAATGTTAAAAAAGAAATTTCCGCCTCCAGTTATCGCTTGACTTCTTGCGGCCCAACCCTGCCCACTTCACATCGAGGAAGTTGTGCCGGGAAATCAGGATTCTCCTGAGCTTAATTATTAATCGGCCAGGTTGGCCGATTAACCAATGAGGTTATATTGGGGTAGTCATTGCCGGCGCTTGCTGGTCATGCTTGTTAATGCTCCTTGATCCCGAATTCCTCCCAGGAGTTACGGTATAACTCATTTAAACGTTCTTCCATGAGCTGTCGATATTTTTCAATCCCGGTGCTGTCAAGTCCGGGAGGGACATGGATAGGTTCACTGTACCACAGGTTTATTCTGGCAAACGGCATGGGCAGGGCTGTCCTGTCCCAACTGTTGAATGTCCTGTAACGGTTTGCCCCCCAGCCCATGGCCAGAACCGGCGTTCCTGTCCGGCTGGCCAGGAGAATCGCTCCTGGCTGCATTATCCGGGGCGGCCCCTGGGAGCCGTCCGCGACCAGGACGGCGGTTTTTCCCTGTTTCAGGTTACGCAGCAGGCCCTTCATGGCTGTCACTCCTTTCTTGTTTCGTGAACCGCGGACAGTACCCACTCCCATGGAGTTTAAAGTGCGGGCAATGTATTCTCCATCCCGGCTGGCACTGACCATGGCAGTAAATTTAACTCCCTCATCGCGGCTCATGTTAAACAAAAGTCCGTAATGCCAGAATACTACAATCAAGGGTTTGCCGGATTCAGCACAGCTGAGAAAATGGTTGAAACCATGGATTTTTACCCGGTAGGAGGCAAACAACAGACTGGTAAGCAGACGGTATACAGGTGGTATGACTGCCAGCAGACAGCGATGTTTGAATTGCTTTAAAGCCATTGCAGTTCCTTTTTTTTGAGCATTTTTATTTTATCTCGCAGTACCGCTGCCTCCTCAAAGGCCAGTTCTTTTGCCGCAGTGAGCATATCAGCCCGGCATTTTTTAATTTCTTTCCGTAATTCCGTCAGGGAGTTATACTCTACCTGCTTCTCGGCAGCCATGGGCAGGGAGTTGTCAGCCATATTATACATGGTATCCATGCTCTCCTTTATTGTGCTTTTTATTGTTCGGGGAGTAATATTGTGCTGATGGTTATAAGCCTCCTGCAGTTTTCTGCGTCTGACTGTCTCCTCAATAGTCAGTTTCATGGAATTGGTAATCTTGTCGGCATACATGATAACCGTGCCCTGGGAGTTTCTGGCGGCCCGTCCGCAGGTCTGGGTCAGTGATCGATGGCTGCGCAAAAAACCTTCTTTATCGGCATCAAGTATTGCTACTAGAGAAACTTCCGGAATATCAAGACCTTCACGGAGCAGGTTGATACCGATCAAGACGTTAAATTTTTCCTGGCGGAGATCCTTTATAAGTTCCATCCGTTCCAGGGTTTTAATGTCAGAATGGAGATAGCGCACCCGCACCCCGAGTTTTTCATAATAATCAGTTAAATCCTCGGACATCCGTTTGGTGAGAGTTGTAACCAGGACGGCTTCATTTTGCGCTTCCCTCAGTCTGATTTCTTCAAGCAGGTTGTCGACCTGATTTTGAGCCGGCCTCACTATTATCAAGGGGTCAAGCAGGCCGGTGGGCCGGATAATCTGTTCAACTACCACACCTTTTGTCCGTTCAAGCTCATAGGGGCCGGGCGTAGCCGAGACATATACTACCTGATTTATCCGTGCGCTGAATTCCTCGAAACGCAGGGGGCGGTTGTCCAGGGCTGACGGCAGGCGGAAACCGAAATCTACCAGGGTCTTTTTCCGGGAGCGGTCACCCCGGTACATGCCGCCGATCTGGGGTACTGAGATATGACTTTCATCAATAAAAAGCAGAAAATCATCAGGGAAATAGTCAAGCAGGCTAGGGGGCGGCTGCCCTTCTTGCCGGCCGGTAAGATGACGGCTGTAATTTTCAATACCATTACAGTAACCAAGTTCATTGATCATTTCCAGATCAAACATGGTTCGTTGATCCAGGCGCTGGGCCTCAAGGAGTTGATGATTTTTTTCAAACCATGCCAGTCGTTCACTAAGTTCTGCCTTGATGGTGATCATGGCCCGGTTCAATACCTCTTTTGAAGTGACAAAATGGCTGGAAGGATAGATGATAATTTCAGCCATTTTGCTTAATATCACGCCGCGCAGGGGGTCGACCATGGAAATGGCCTCAATGGTGTCACCGAAAAATTCCACCCGAACGGCAATATCTTCCTCATAGGCCGGGAATATTTCCAGGACATCGCCCCGCACCCGAAAACTGCCCCGATGGAATGAAAAGTCGTTTCGTTCATAAAGCATATAAACCAGGCGGCGCTTGATTTCCTCGAAGGAAAAATCTTCATCTACCTTGAGGTGAAGATGCATATTTTTGTATTCATCGGGTGATCCCAGGCCGTAGATGCAGGAGACACTGGCAACGATTAACACGTCACGGCGGGTGAGCAGGGAGCGGGTAGCAGAGTGACGCATCTTGTCAATAGCATCATTAATGGCCGAATCTTTTTCAATATAAGTATCGGACTGGGGAATATAAGCCTCTGGTTGATAGTAGTCATAATAACTGACAAAATATTCAACCGCGTTATCCGGGAACAGTTCCTTGAATTCTGCAAAAAGTTGGGCTGCCAGGGTTTTATTGGGAGCCATTACCAGGGTAGGGCGGTCAGTCCTGGCAATAACCTGGGCCATGGTAAAAGTCTTGCCTGAACCGGTGACACCCAGGAGAATCTGATCCTTGACATCTGAACGGATGTTTCGGCTCAGTTCGGCAATGGCCCGGGGTTGATCTCCGGCTGGTGTAAAATTGGTGTGAATCTTAAACATTTAAAAATGTTCTGTAAGTTTAATAAGTTAATTTTTTGTAACTACTCACGGGGGTAGGCACCTAATATTCGCTAACCACCCAGGAGGCTGTCCGAGAATGCCCTTTCTGCGGAGTCTCGTACCTCGCTTACCTGCCCAACTCTGTGTTATTTGTCAAAAATAATGCTCGCAATATCAATTATATAGCTGTGCTTATTTTGCAAAATGCCTCGGAGGCTGGCGCTTACCTGATTTGAGAAAAAATGTCTATTCTCGGACAGCCTCCTGGTCAACATCATTTTGTATGATTTCATACAGTTACCTGTAGGAGCCCAGCCCTCTGGGCGATAAAAAATGGAGCAAAGCTCATCACATGGATCGCCCAGAGGGCTGGGCTCCTACAGGAGCT
>JANTFJ010000158.1 GCA_024763495.1 Desulfobulbaceae bacterium
GTCTCGTTCCTCGCTTACCTCCGGCCAACTACATGCCGGAATGACGTGATAGAAATTGTCCAAATTTTAGCAGACCTACGGTTGGGTGCCACCACCATATATGGAGAAGTTACCAAAAATCAAAACAAAAAATTGTTTAGACAATGGCCTTAAGCACCTAAGGGACTAACATAGCCTTGGCGGGTCACAGCCTTGCCTGGTATCATCGGGATAACGATTTATATGCAGGAGCAAAACAGGCCGATCGCCGGGGGAGAACCCGGCGTTATATTGCTCGATAAGCCGCCTGGGCCTACTTCATTTCAGATGGTCGGCCTGGTCAGGCGGGCTTTAAAAATCAAGAAGGTAGGTCATGCCGGAACTCTTGATCCCTTTGCTTCCGGGTTGCTGGTTATCTGTGCAGGCCGACCGGCAACAAAAATGATTTCCCATTTTATGGCCGGAGAAAAGGAATATGAGGCAAGATTGAAGCTGGGAGTAGAAACCGACACCCAGGATACGGAAGGCAAAATTATTCGTCAGCAACATGTCGGAACTTTGTCCCGGAAGTTGATAGATGAGACCCTGGCAGCTTTTACCGGGGAAATAATGCAGAAACCGCCGCAATATTCAGCCTTGAAGCATAAGGGGAAGCCGCTTTACTATTACGCCCGTAAAGGGATTAAGGTAGTCAAGGAGCCCCGACAGGTTTTTGTCCGGGAGATTGACTGCCTGGCCCGGAGTGTAGACACCATTGATATCAGGGTGGTTTGCGGCAAGGGTACGTATATAAGGACATTAGCTGCTGATATCGGCACTGCGTTGGGAGTTGGCGCTCATCTAATTGCCTTAAGACGATTGCGTAGCGGCCAGTTTCTGGTTGCTGATGCCGTCTCCGGACAGGAATTGGCAGGTAATACCGGAGCCGAAGAAATTTTGCGGAGGGAGATGCTGACGATTGGGGAGGCTATTCAGAGGACAGAAAACAGAAGTCGGATGACAGAGGTCTGATGATGGAAAATATAAAACAAACTACTCACACCTTAAAACTCTTAACCGTGAAAAACACCGAACTGTAACTGGTTACAGGGTGCCGGAGATTTTCTTCATCAGATCGGTGACGCCATAGTCCTACGTAAACCGGGCTGATGGCGGAAAGAGGTAAGCACCCCTTAAAAACAGGGCATAAACTCCGACTCCGTTTGATGCCCTGTGAGCAGTTACTATGAAACAACGTATCAGGTTCATTACGGTTCATCAAGGGCAATATATCAGCCCCGGCACTGCTCTGTAAAAGGCTCAGCAGCGCACCAGATATAAAAAAGTTAGTAACTATAATAATTGTATTATCCAGGAGGATTGTCGTGCCATTAAATGTAGAACAAAAAAAAGAAATCATTGGTAAATTTAATACTCATGCAACAGATACCGGATCACCTGAAGTACAGATTGCTCTGCTCAGTTCCAGGATTTCATATCTTACCGATCATTTCAAAATTCATAAAAAAGATCACCATTCTCGCCGCGGACTGTTGAAACTGGTTGGGCAGAGAAGAAGATTGTTGAATTACCTTAAGGGTAAAAATGTTGATCGTTACCGCACAGTTATTCAAGAACTGGGCATTAGAAAATAAAAGATTCTGCCATGCTTGATATGGTGGTTATATGTCAGGTGGTGGTGCGTCTGCCAGCCTGCGGGAGTATAAATGTATAAAAAAGTTGAAGCTGAAATAGGTGGACGGATTTTGTCCATTGAGACCGGCAAAATAGCAAAGCAGGCCCATGGGTCTGTTGTTGTTACCTATGGTGAAACTGTTGTTCTGGTTACTGCGGTTGCGGCACGGGAAGCAAGGGCTAATGTTGATTTTTTGCCTCTTACCGTAGAATATCAGGAAAGGTTTTATGCGGTTGGCCGGATTCCCGGCAGTTTTTTTCGCCGGGAGATTGGTCGGCCCTCAGAAAAAGAAACCTTGACCGCCCGTTTTATTGATCGGCCCCTTCGGCCTCTGTTTGCCGAGGGATACCAGAATGAAACTCAGGTTATTGCCACGGTTTTGTCGGCAGACAGGGAAAATGATCCTGACCTGCTGGCCATGGTCGGTGCTTCTGCTGCTCTGGGCTTGTCGCAGATTCCTTTTCTTGGGCCCATCGGTGGGGTCAGGGTTGGTTTTATTGACGATGAATACGTTTTAAATCCCACAGTTACGCAATTGGCGGAATCGCGGATGGAAATTGTGGTTGCCGGTAGTCAGGACGGTATAGTCATGGTGGAAGGCGGGGTTGATTCCTGTAGTGAGCAGGAAGTACTTGAGGCCTTGTATTTTGGTCTTGATGGTTTGCAGCCGTTGCTGGCCATGCAGAAAGAACTGCAGGAAGCGCTCGGCAAGGCCAAGATGGAGGTAACTCCGCCCGAGGTTAACGAGGAGCTGGCGCAACAGGTTGAAGATCTGGCCGGGGACGGAATGTCCCTGGTCGTCGGTACTGCTGATAAGATGGAGCGCAGTGAAAAATTTCATCAGCTTACCGAGCAGATTCTTGAAAAATTTCTTGATGACGAAAACGATCAATCTGTCGAGATTAAAGCTATCCTGTATGATCTGAAAAAACGGATGATGCGGGATATGATAGTAGTCGAGAAAACCAGGATTGGCGGGCGGAAATTTGATGAGATCAGGCCTATTGCCGCTGAGGTCGCATTGCTACCCAGAGCCCATGGCTCCGCCCTGTTTACCAGGGGAGAAACCCAGGCTATTGTAACTGCTACCCTGGGCAGCGGTGATGATGAGCAACGGGTTGAAACCCTGGATGGTATGAATTTTCGGCGTTTCATGCTTCATTATAATTTCCCTCCATTTTGCGTGGGGGAAGCCCGGTTTATGCGGGGGCCGAGCCGCCGCGATATCGGACATGGCGCCCTGGCCTCCAGGGCCCTGGCCGCTGTGCTGCCCGATGCGGAAGATTTTCCCTATACAATCAGGGTGGTTTCCGACATCATGGAATCAAACGGTTCATCCTCAATGGCCTCTGTCTGCGGTGGCAGCCTGGCCCTGATGGATGCAGGAGTTCCCATTAAAAAACCGGTTTCCGGGGTGGCAATGGGGTTAATAAAGCATGATGATGGAGTGGTTATTCTTTCGGATATTCTTGGTGATGAAGACCATCTCGGCGATATGGATTTTAAGGTCTGCGGCACCGATGATGGGATAACCGCCTTGCAGATGGATATTAAAATTAAGGGCGTTACCAGGGAAATAATGAGCAAGGCTCTGGAGCAGGCCCAGGCCGGGCGTCATCACATCCTGGCTGAAATGGCCAATGCTCTTGATGCAAGTCGTGATCAGGTACCGGAACACGCACCTAAGATTTTTTCTATGCAGATTAATCCTGATAAGATTCGTGACCTGATAGGTCCAGGCGGTAAAGTTATCAAGGGACTAACAGCAGAATTTGAGGTTAAGATTGATGTTGAGGATTCCGGCAAGGTGACCATTTTTGCCCCGGACGGCAAGGTCGGTTCAGAAGTATCCGAGCGAGTAAAGGAAATAACCGAAGAGGCTGAGATTGGCCGGGTCTATAATGGCACAGTGCAGAAAATTGTCGATTTTGGCGCTTTTGTCGAAATTTTGCCTGGTACGGATGGCCTGGTGCATATTTCCGAACTTGATACCAAGAGAGTGAACAAGGTAGGTGATATCCTTAAGGAAGGTGACAAGGTTAGAGTTAAGGTTCTAAATGTCGATAACCGTGGTAAGATTCGTTTGAGTCGTAAGGCTGTCATCCTTGATGAGAAATAGGTAAAGGCTCCATGAACACCATCCTGCACACGCTTCAACCCTGCGATAAATAGAGTGGACAAGGATTATGGATGTAGTTGATCTGCAGTTGTGCTGGCTTAACCCCGAAAAGAACGAAGATCTGGCCCTGCCCGCCTATCATTCCGCCCTGGCATCGGGCATGGATATTCAAGCTGCTCTTCCTGCCTCCCTGGAGCTTGCGCCTGGTGAGATTGGCATGATCCCGTCCGGTTTTTCCGTGGCTATTGCGCCGGGGTATGAACTTCAGGTCAGGCCCCGCAGCGGTCTGGCCATTAAGCATGGAATAACCGTAGTTAATGCTCCCGGCACCATTGATGCAGATTATCGCGGTGAAGTAAAGATAGGTTTGATAAATTTAAGCGTCAGGCCTTTTACCATTAATCGGGGCGACCGTGTTGCCCAGCTGGTACTGGCTCCGGTGTGTCGTGCCGCAGTAAAAGTTGTTGCTGAACTTAATCAAACAGGACGCCAGTCGGGCGGTTTTGGACATACCGGAAGATGAAATTCTGTGTGCTGGGCAGCGGCAGCCGAGGCAACGCTACATATATTGAATCCGATTCAGTGGCCTTGCTTATTGACAGTGGTTTTTCCGGGGTTGAGCTTGAACGCCGTCTGGCCGCCATTGATGTCTCCCCGGCAAAACTGGCTGGAATACTGGTTACCCATGAACATACTGATCATGTTCGTGGAGTGGGAATACTGGCCCGTAAATACAAATTGCCGGTAATTGCCAATAGCGGTACTTTTGCCGCTGCCCAGGCTAAAATCGGTGATGTTCCTCATTATCAGGAATTTGAGACCGGTAGATCTTTTAACTTTGCCGGTTTTGCTATTCATCCCTTTGCCGTTTCACATGACAGCGCTGAGCCGGTTGGTTTTGTGGTCAGTCGTGATAGTTGTTCCCTGGGCTACTGCACAGATACAGGGATGGTTTCCAGGTTAATCAGCCACCATTTAAATGGTTGCCATGGTTTGATTATTGAATCAAACCATGATCCGGAAATGTTGAGAAACGGCCCCTATCCTCTCTATTTGCAGCAGCGGATCAGGTCACGCACCGGTCATCTGGCCAACAAAGATGCGGCATCCTTTGTTGCTGAGTTGTGTCATGAGGGGCTGCGTCATGTGGTGCTGGCCCATATCAGTGAAAAAAATAACGATCATGCTCTGGTTCTGGATACTGCCAGGACGGCCCTTGATGGCCTGGCTGATTCTATTATGCCTGGTATTTCCCTGAGTTGGCAGCATCGAGTTGGTGAAGTTGTTATTTTGTAAGCACTTACAATTACAGGGGTTAGCGAAGTTAGGACGCTTACCCCATGAGTAGTTACGTTATTTTATAATGAGGCTCAAGGAACGATATCCCTGGCGGGTGGGGGCCCCGTCCTTTGTTTTCCCTGATGATATCCAGGGAAATGTCAGGCGACTGGCTCCATTGGTAGACGATGTTCAACTTCTTTTTTTTGAATCAGCTGACCAATCCGAACTTGATCATCCCCTTGATCTTGTTTTGCTGGCCGAGATGGCTGCGGAATATAATTTAAGCTATACTGTTCATCTTCCGATTGACCTTCAACTGGGCAGTTCTTCTCCGGCAAAGCGGCAGGCCGGACTTGCGGAGATTATCCGCCTGGCTGAATTGCTGGCCCCCCTGAATCCTATTTGTTTTGATCTTCACCTATTGCCTGAAGCCGATCTGGCCGAGAGCTTTTGGCTTGACAATCTTGATTCTTCCCTCATGTTGCTGGCTCGCGAATTTGCTGAGAACCGCAAGCTTATTTGTGTGGAAAATTGTGAGTATCCTTTTTATAAGGTCAAGCCCCTGGTACTTGACCATGGTTTATCTCTCTGCCTTGATTTCGGCCATGCCCTCCGATATGGCGCTGATCTTGATTTGATGCTGGCTGATATTACCGCTGCCGGCCATATTCATTATCATGGATTTAACGGCGGTCGGGATCATCAGGCTATATCGGTCGGCCAGAATGCTTTGAGTGCTGACTTGGCTGCTACAATGAGCGATAGTAGATTTTGCGGCGTGGTGACAATAGAGGTATACAGCCCGGAGAAATTGACAATTTCTATGAAAACTCTGGCTGGAGCCTGGAATTTCCCGAATTTTTAGTTTTTTCCCTGGGAGCCTGCTCGAGAATAGGATGTCGGCTGCAAAGCCGAAGATATTGGCCCGCTTTTCTGCTGATTTTCCTTAAATAGCCGTAACTATTCAGCTGCTCTTCATCCGGAGTCGAAGTTTATGCCCTGTTTTTAAGGGTCTTACCTGCGCACGATCAGGCTGTCTTACATGCAACCTTTCACCAGGAAGTAAATTTTTGCAACATTTAAGTGTTAAGCGTTTACCTGTGCCTGCGCAGCATACTGGTGCTATGTAAGACAGGCTGATCGCGGGAAGATTCGGTACCCTGTAAGCAGTTACCTTTTTGTTTAGTCTTATATTCTCTGACAGCCTCCTGGTTTGTCCGGGCTAGGAGGCTGTCCGAGAATAGCGAACCTACTGCAAAATCGGATAAATTGGCCCATTTTTCCGCTAATTTTCTTTAAATAGCGCTGCTATTCGTA
>JANTFJ010000159.1 GCA_024763495.1 Desulfobulbaceae bacterium
GCGGCACCGGACTGATGACAAAAATCTCCGGCACCCTGTAAACAGTTACAATTACGGGTGGTAGCGAACTTAAGGTGCTTACCCCGTGAGTAGTTACTAAATTAGTAGAGATAAGGTGTAATATGGATATTTAGAGAAGTGATCTAATTGTATAATTGCAGATCACTTTTCAAAATGTGCAGATTGTGCCTTAGAATGCGAAGTTATTGCTGTGCCGACCTGTAACTGTTCAGAGGTAAGCGAACCAAGTGAGACTCCGTGTGCTTTAGCTGTGCGTGATAAGGCTGGCACCCATACTTCGGGCATAAACTTCGCATACTAATGCTATGTAAGACATAGTTATCTCGTGCAGATGAAGTGCAGCTGAACAGTTACGAGGTAAAGAAGATTATTTGTCTCTTTTCTTATTCCTTTCCCGGCCAACAAAGCGGAGTAGTTTTTTGTTCAGTTTTTTGGTTATTCTTGCTTTCCGCAGTTTTTTACCCGCAGTTTCACCATTAATATTGATAATGATCAGCCGGTTTCTGCCTCTGCCGTAATCATTATTCAGATCAAGGATTGCGCCGACCACGACTAATCGTCCGGTTTTAAGTCTGTCTCCATAACGAATAACAGCCTGTTTTACCTGGTAATCAATATTTGCTTCGACAAAATCAAGGAGTTTAACTGGTTGTTTTTTGATTGTTTTTTTTTGTTGCATATCGATAAGAGCAAGATAAAGATGATCAATATCCTGCCTTATTTCCCGGGCTGGTTCACCGTGGCCTTCCAGGAAAAATTCAACAGCCCTGCTGTCACCCGGAGCAGTAATGAGCAGTACCGGCGTATGGAGATAGCGAATGCCAAAATCAACCGCTCCAGTCGATACTGCAAGTTGATTGCCCAGATTGCGAACCGCGAAAAGTTTTTCGGTGGGCTCCGACAGGATTTGGAGGGGCTGCAGGCGGGCATCAGCGTCAGCCAGCCAGGTAATCCAGGGGCCTCTGCCTGTTGGCTCTGCCTGGATGGCTGGAACCTCTGGATTGGTTGCCAGAATTTTTTGCAGGACATCAAAGGGCGGAACTCCGGCCCTGTGCTTAGTAACAGACCGCATTTCAGCCTGACTTATGCATGGGCTGCAGGCCAGGATAAAATAAAGGAAAATTATTGTTTTTTTCAGCATTTTTGAGTGAGCCCTTAGTTTACCGTGAAAATGCTCAGGAAGTACCGGGAAGCACGAGTCGCATTGTCATGTACAGGGGTGGCTGGAAAAAATTTGATCCAGCCATACCGGCTTAATTAATAAATAATGGCCGTAGCCCGATGGTTTTTCTCTGGTTAGTTAAAGTTTAGCAGAATACTTTGCGTTAAATCAAGTTATTACCTGTCCAGGTGTGATTTTATCCGGATTGGCGTCTGTGATAATTCGCTTTCTGTTTTCTGGGCTTGACACTGAAAAGGAGCATACTTATTGTTCCAGTCATCATGGTGGCATAGTCGGTTTGCCGCACGGATTTACTGAAGCAGCTATCAGCGATGCCTGACGTTATACCAAATTAATAAATATGTGGAGATTTACTGGTGACAAATCAGGGAAATATAACTGAGGAAGTTTTAGAAAAGGAAGAAGTAATTGAAAACGAAGCTGAGGAAAGTCCTGAAGAAAAAGGCGGAGAGGAAGTGTCTGAGCTGGAAAATATTCGCCAGCAGGCCGTGGAATGTAATGATAAGTTGCTTCGCCTGGCTGCGGAATTCGAGAATTACAAAAAGAGAATTGGCCGGGAGCAGTCAACCCTGCTGAAGTATGCTGAAGAAAATTTATTAAAACAGTTATTGCCCAGCCTTGACAATCTGGGCCGGGCTATTGAGCAGGGAGAAAAGGCTGGAAATGTTACGGATCTTCTGGAAGGAGTAAAAATGACTTATAAAGGTCTGCTGGCCACCCTGGAAAAATTTGACCTGCAGGCCATAGACAGCGTTAATCAACCCTTTGACCCGAATTTTCATGAGGCTCTGGCCGCAGACAAAAGTGACGATGTGGCGGAAAATCATGTGCTGCTGGAATATGAGAAGGGCTATATGTATAAAGATCGTTTGCTGCGAGCAGCCAAGGTGGTTGTCTCGAAGGGAACTAATTAATAACATGAATTATTTTTAATATATTAGATAAGGAGAATTGCCGTGGGGAAAATAATAGGAGTTGACCTGGGAACTACAAATTCATGCGTTGCCGTAATGGAAGGCGGTGAGCCAAAGGTTATCGCTAATGTTGAAGGCAACAGGACAACACCTTCAGTTGTCGCCTTTTCCGACAGTGGTGAGCGGTTGGTTGGTCAGGTTGCCAAGAGGCAGGCTGTGACAAATCCTACTAAAACGCTGTTTGCCATGAAACGACTGATTGGCCGGAAGTTCAGCGATGGTGAAGTAGGGAAAAGTGTGGAAATCAGCCCTTATAAAATTGTTGAAGGAAATAGCGGCGAAGCAGTTATAGAGGTTGAGGGTAAAAAATATACTCCGGCGGAACTTTCGGGGATGGTTCTGACTAAAATGAAACAGACTGCCGAGGAATATCTGGGTGAAGGAGTAACCGATGCGGTTATTACCGTGCCGGCCTATTTTAATGACAGTCAGCGCCAGGCCACCAAGGATGCCGGTCGGATTGCCGGGCTTAATGTCCAGCGGATTATCAATGAGCCCACTGCCGCAGCCCTGGCTTATGGCCTTGACAAGAAGGGCGAAGAAAAGATAGCTGTATTTGATCTTGGCGGTGGAACATTCGATGTATCTATTCTGGAAATCGGCGATGGTGTTTTTGAGGTTAAGTCTACCAATGGCGATACTTTTCTCGGCGGTGAGGATTTTGACATGCGGATAGTCAACTGGCTGGCCGATGAGTTCAAACGTGATCAGGGAATTGATCTGCGCCAGGACAAAATGGCTCTCCAGCGCCTGAAGGAAGAGGCGGAAAAGTCCAAAATGGAATTATCCACCACAATGGAAACCGAGATTAATCTGCCTTTTATTACGGCTGATGCCTCAGGCCCCAAACATTTGAATATTAAATTAAGTCGAGCCAAGCTGGAAACCCTGGTGGAAGATCTGGTTGACCGCACTGTCTTGCCCTGCCAGACAGCCTTGAAGGACGCTGGAATAAGCGCCTCTGATATTGATGAAGTTATCCTGGTGGGCGGGATGACCCGGATGCCCAAGGTACAGGAAAAGGTAAAAGAGTTTTTTGGCAAGGAACCTCACAAGGGGGTAAATCCTGATGAAGTTGTTGCGGTTGGAGCTGCTATCCAGGGCGGTGTGCTTCAGGGAGATGTCAAGGATGTCCTGTTGCTTGACGTAACACCTTTGTCCCTGGGCATAGAGACCCTGGGCGGCGTAACCACTAAGCTTATTGAAAAAAATACTACTGTGCCTACCAAGAAGAGCCAGATTTTTTCAACTGCGGCGGATAATCAACCGGCTGTATCTATCCATGTTCTTCAGGGTGAGCGGGAGATGGCCCAGGATAACAAGACCATTGGTCGTTTTGAGTTGACCGATATTCCACCGGCTCCCCGTGGCGTTCCGCAGGTTGAGGTGACCTTTGATCTGGATGCCAATGGTATTCTCCACGTTTCCGCCAAGGACATGGGAACCGGCAAGGAGCAGTCTATCAAGATTACAGCCTCCAGCGGACTTTCCGAGGATGAGATTAAGAAAATGCAGAAAGACGCTGAACTGCATGCCGATGAAGACAAGAAACGCAAAGATCTGGTTGAGGCCAAGAATAATGGCGATTCGCTGGTCTATGCTACGGAAAAGAGCTTAAAAGAGGTTGGAGACAAGGTTGACAATGAGACTAAGAGCAAGGTTGAAAGTGGAATTGAAAAACTAAAGAAAGCTCTGGAAGGGGATAATGTTGAGGTAATCAAGCAGGCTACTGAGGAGCTGACTCAGGCTTCTCATAAATTGGCTGAGATCATGTATTCCCAGGCCAGCCAGCAGCAGCCTGGTGGTGATGCTGCCGGCGCTGGTGGCGCTGCAGGAGGAGCGGCTGGGGCAGCAGGCGGTTCATCGGCAGATAAAGATGATGACGATGTCGTTGATGCTGATTTTGAAGAAGTAAAATAAGCGCTTGACACACCTTAGGGCACAAAATAAGGGTATATGGTTCAATCCTGCGATATACCGATGTATTATCGCAGGGTGTGGAGCATGCACATGGCGGCGTCCCTGAATCCTTTACAGTTATGGAGTTGTTGCCGCCTGAGTGTCTTTTATTGAGCGCTATGAAGAAAAGAAGTTGCCGGAGGATGTTTTTGCATCCTCCGGCTTTTTTTTTGTGGTAAAAAAGATTATCATTGTTTTTTTGTATTTTTGTAACTATTCCTGGGGTAAGCGCCTAATGAGTGCAACCCTCAGTATTTGTAACTGCTTACAGGGTGCCGGAGATTTTCGTGATCAGGTCGGCGCAGCGTATTAGTCATACGTAAGCCGGGCTGATCGCGGAAATATGCGCTGCCCTGTGAGCAGTTACGTTTTTTTAAAAAGTAATTCAGCATATTAAATACGGTAAAAAAATTATGAGAATTCTGTCAGGTATTCAGCCTTCCGGTAAACTGCATATAGGGAATTATTTTGGCATGATGCGGCCCATGATCAACAATATGGATCGTGGTGAACTTTACGCTTTTGTTGTTAACCTTCATGCTTTGACCTCGGTTCACGATGGTAGGAGGCTGGCGGATGATACCCTGGAAGCAGCAGCTGATTTTGTGGCTTTGGGGCTTGATCCTGATAAATGTATTTTCTGGGTACAGTCTGATGTCCCCGAGGTCACTGAGCTCGCCTGGATTTTGTCAACCGTAACTCCTCTGGGGTTACTGGAGCGCTGCCATTCATACAAGGATAAAGTTGCCAGGGGTGTCGCTGCCTGTCATGGACTTTTTGCTTACCCGGTGCTGATGGCTGCTGATATTCTGCTCTACCAGGCGGAGCTGGTACCGGTTGGCAAGGATCAGAAACAGCATCTTGAAGTTGCCAGGGATATTGCCATTAAGTTTAATAACACCTTTGGTGATACCTTTATCCTGCCTGAGCCGGGGATTGATGATGATGTTGCGACTGTGCCCGGGATTGACGGGCAGAAAATGTCTAAATCGTACGGCAATACTATTGGAATTTTCCTTGATGAAAAAACACTTAAAAAAAGTGTCATGGCTATTGTTACTGATTCTACTCCGGTTGATGAACCAAAAGACCCTGACAAGTGCAATCTTTATAATATTTTTAAACTGTTTGCCCCTGAGGAGCGGTTAGGGGAAGTACATGAGCTTTATGTTAATGGCGGTGCGGCTTACGGTTACCTTAAACTGGAATTAGTTGACATCCTCTGGGAATATTTTCGCCAGGCCCGGGAAATCAGGGAAAAATTGGTGGATGATAAAACCTATCTGCAGGATATTCTGGCTAAAGGAGCTGAAAAGGCCAGGGAAAAGGCGCAGCCAACCCTTAATCTGGTTAGAGAAAGAGTTGGCTTGAGGTATCGATAGCCCCTTGGGATCATGCCGGGAAGATGGCCCCCTTGAAGGATTTGGAGCCTGTTGCTGGCATAATTTAGAGATAATCCGTATACAAGAGAATATAAATGGACAACCTTAAAACAATTGACAGCTTAGCTATTATTTTTTGTCAGGCAGTAAAGAAAACCCTGGAAAAAAGTACGAAGAAAAAAATAAAATTTTCTTCTACATTTCAAAGTATTCCCCGGGTAAAATTAAAACCTGAAGTTGGATGTTTTGTGCAGTTTGTCGGTGATTATAATGGTTTGGCCGTGATTAATTTTTCCGGCCAGGCTGCGATGGATCTTTATACCAGTTACATGACTTCTATGGGGTTACCGGAAAACGAGCTTTCCAGAGAATGTACCTCAAATGATGTGGTGGATACCATGGGAGAAATGACCAATCAGATAATGGGAAAGGCCATGCAGATGGTGGAAAGCAAGTACGATCTTACTTCTTTCTTTGGCCAGCCCAAATCACTGGCTCTTAATTCGTCGATAACCCTGACTCCTGATCTTGATTACCAGGATAATCGACGGATTGTTTTCAGTATCGGAACCAATCGTTTTCACATGGAGCTGGCCATGGAAAAGACCGAGTTTATTGAGATGAAATAATCATTCACCGTAACTGCTCACAGGGCACCTGATATTTCCGCGATCAGCCCGGCTTACGTATGACTAATACGCTGCGCCGAGCTGATCACGAAAATCTCAGGCACCCTGTAACCAGTTACAATTACAGGGGTTAGCGAAATTAGGCGCTTACCCCGTGAGTAATTACCATTCACCAGGGGTAACTGCTCACAGGGCA
>JANTFJ010000160.1 GCA_024763495.1 Desulfobulbaceae bacterium
TTTAAATAGCGCTGCTATTCGCAGAAAATGACCGAAAAAATGGTCTCAATTCTCCAATTTTTCGCTACGGCTTCTATTCTCGGACAGCCTCCTGGGCGATGGTTCCCGTAGGTCAGGTTGCGCAGAGCGTTACCTGACAGAACGTAATTGGTAAAAGGCAGATTCGGTACCCTGTGATCATTTATGAATAAACATCCGGGGAGGCGGGGTGGCCGGAGTATTAACCCATGCAACAAAAACGGGTAGTTATGAAGTTATTCTCTTTTTTGCTTCAGGGAAAATGGTCCAGTCCGTATGGGGGAGGAACAGCGAGGCCACATACTGATCTTTAAAATTGTTGACCTCCGACAGCTCAAAGCTGGTCATGCGCTGTACCACCTCCACGACATCCAGCCTGATATGGTTGCTGAGTTCGCTCATCCCGGCTCCCATAAGGGAACCATTACCGACATATAAAATTTTATCAAGATTAACCTCAGGCAGCAGGCCGACAGTCATGGCGCTGTCAAGATCAATATAGGAGCCAAAGGCCCCGGCCAGAATAATCTGTTCTATGTCGGAAACCTGCAGCCCCACCTCTTCGATCAGGGTTTTAACTCCGGCAAAAATAGCGGCCTTGGCCCGGATAAAGTTTTGAATGTCTACTTCGTTAATAACAATGTCGTGGTTGGTTCCGGCTTCATCCCGGTTAACCAGGACAAACTCATACCCGCTTTTTCCCTGCCTGATTCGGGCAATTTCCCGATCACGGACAAATTTACCGCGCTGATCCAGCAGGCCTCGTTCAAACAGGGCCGCGACAATAATCAACAGGCCGGAACCACAGATGCCCACCGGCGGTTTGTTGTCGATGGTGGTCAGCATAGGCTCATAGCTGCGAGGATGGAGACTGCAGTCGGATATGGCTCCGGCCGCTGCCCGCATGCCATGAGTGATGCCGCCGCCTTCAAAGGCCGGGCCGGCGGAACAGGCAGCGCACACCAGCCACTCCCGGCTGCCGATAACAATTTCGGCATTGGTGCCGATATCAACAAAAAGGGTCAGTTTGTCGGTACGGTACATGCCTGAACCCATTACTCCGGCAACAATATCACCGCCCACATAACTTGAAATCGAGGGATAGAGCAGGGCAATAGCGTGTTCAGGAAGATGGAGCCCCAGGTCAGTGGCCCTGATCGGTGGGAAAAAAGTGGAAACCGGAACATAGGGTGCCCGCCTGATATTGTCCGGCTCAAGCCTGAGAAAGAGGTGAGTCATGGTAGTGTTGCCGGCCAGGGTGACTGAATCAATCTCCTCCCTGCCGATTTCACTTTCAGCCAGCATCCTGGCGATAACCTTGTTAATGGTTGCGGCTACAAGTTCCTGCATGAGTTTCAGGCCCCTGGGCTTTTCCGCCTGGATAATCCGGCTGATAACATCTTCGCCGTAACTCAGCTGGCCATTATAATCCCCGGCGGCGGCCAGGATTCTGCCGCTGTGCAGATCAATCAATCGGCCCCAGACCGTAGTGGTGCCGATATCGATTGCCAGCCCGAAGTTACGTTCAACCCAGTTGCCGGACTGAATATTAACTACATGGGTTTTGCCATGGCGGTGAACCGGCCTGGCCAGGGTAACGGTAACCTTGAAATCATGCTCGCGCAGTACCCGGCGTATTTTGCGCATTACCGCCAGGCTGATAACCAGCCGCCGTTCATCATATTGATTTTTCAAGCCCAGCACAATGCGGCCCGCGTCAGCCATGTTGTCGTCTGCCCTGGGCCGGGGCAGCTCAAGAAACATTTTTTCAACCGGCGGAATAAAAATACCCTGGCGCCGCAGTTCTTCAATATCAAAATAATGAAGCATTGCCCGGTGGCGCCGGGGCACATCCACGCTGAGGCCGCCGTCAAGCAGGCCGGTTTCGTCAATGAGGCGCAGGGTGACATCACTTTTAACCAGGGTGGAACAGGCCAGGCGGATACCATTCAGGTAATCCTCTTCCGTCAGTTTTTCACTCCTGCCGCCTGTGGTTGTCCCGGATTCAACCTTTATCCGGCATTTGCCGCAGACCCCGGTTCCACCGCAGGATGAATTAATATGGATTCCGGCCTGGTGGGCGGCTTCCAGCAGGGTAGAGCCGGCTTCGACTTTTATTGAACGGTTAACGGGTTGAAAGGTTACGGTGTAATTGACCATGAAAATTATTCTCCGGATTCAGCCTCCCTGGAGGCTGTTTTTTCGTAAGCGTTCACTTTTTCAATGAGCTTTCAGCTGGGCCAGATCAAACACCGGGCCGTCAACACAGACCAGTTTATTGTCAAGATAGCAGTGGCCGCAGACGCCGATACCACATTTCATATGACGTTCCATGGTAGTAATAATTTCCTTATCGGTAAAGCCCATCTTGCTTAATTCCGGGAGGCAGAATTTAATCATTATCGGCGGGCCGCAAAGCAGTGAGCTTTTAGGGTTTTCTATTTCAAGACCGGCCAGCAGGGTGGTTACCACGCCGACATGCCCGTTCCAGCCTTCTGCTGCCGTATCAACACTGAGTTGACAGTCTATTCCTTTTTTCTGCCATAACTTAATATCAGCGCTAAAGGCAATATCGTCCGGCGCGCGACTGCCGTAAAGCAGGGTAATTTTGCCATAGCCGCCCTTGTCCAGGCAGTAATTTATTACCCCGCGCAGGGGGGCCAGACCGATACCGCCGGCCACAAAGAGCAGGTTACGGTCGCTTAGTTTATCCATGGTAAAAGGTGTGCCGAATGGGCCGCGCAGCCCGACCAGATCTCCCAGCCGCAATTCGTGCATGGCGCCGGTCAATTTTCCGGCCAGCCGGACGCTCAGTTCGATATTGCCGGGCCTGGTGGGGGTGGAAGAAAAGGAAATCGGCGCTTCGCCGCAGTGAGGAACTGAAACCATCATGAACTGGCCCGGTTCATAGCTGAATGAACTGTTGAAATCCTCGTCAACAAAACAAAGGACAAAGGTCTTGATCTGAGGATTTTCCGGGATGATTTTTTCTATTCTTGCCATCTGCGGCAGATATATATCCCTGCTCATTATTTTCCCTCCTCTGCCGGCAATTCATTAACCATTTTAATAAAACGAATCATGTCTACCCCGCCGAAGCAGATACCCACGCAGCGACCACAGCCCACGCAACTGGGGCGGCCATGTTTTTCCACATCGGTTTTCAGTTTATGGAGGAAACGGCGGCGGATTGCGTGATCGGCATAATCAACCGGATTATGGCCGCCGGCCATCCTGGTAAAACCGGCAAAGGTACAACTGTCCCACTGGCGGAGACGGGTTCCGTGGGTGTCGTCCACGGGCTGATCCACTATGGTAAAACAGGTACAGGTCGGACAGATATAGGCACAGCCCCCACAATCCTGGCAGCGGCTGGACAATTCTTTCCAGATCGACTCCAGGTCAATATCCGCGGTCAGTTTTTTTATGGCCTGATCAACGTGAACAGTCTGTTTGAAACTTGATCTGGCCTCCAGCACAACCTGATATTTATTCCTGCAGTCCTCTTCAGTGGCCGGGGTAAAATAACAGCTCCAGCGCTCCAGTAATTCTTCACCTCGGGCTCGATCCGCTTCCACAAAAAAACAATGGCCCAGATCGGTAAACTGCAGATCAAAACCATACTCAAGAAACGGCCCGCTCCTGCTGTTATTGCAGAAACAGTTGGCAAAGGGCCGGCTGCAGCCCAGGGAAATCAGGACTGCCTCCCTGCGCCGTTCAAAATAAAAAGGATCAGGGCTTTTTTGTGAAAAGATGACATCCATATAAAGGATTGCGGTCAGATCACAGGAGCGCAGGCCGAAAAATATGGTTGGCTCACTTGAGTTAACCGGCTTGAAATCATAGCCCTTTTTATTTTGATAAGTATAAAGGGGCTCCTCCTGGGGGAAGAAAAAGGGCTTCAGCGATGCCTGGGCCTGATTTTTCAAGTCAATATGCTGCCGGTCAAAGTCCTCAATAGCAGTGAACATGGTGTCGCCGTGCCGGTTCTGTACCGGAGCCACCAGCCTGCCCCCTTTTCGCAGTTTTCGTAACAGGGGAACAAGATTGTCTTTCTTTAAGATAAATCCGTTCATATTATTTTCTCCACCTGGGCCGCGCATATTTTGTATTCAGGACATTTTGACTTGGGATCACTAGAGGCATTGGTCAGGAGATTAACCGGGGCCTCGGTAAAATGAAACGAAGTATAGAGCATGCCCTCTGCCACCTGTTCCGAAATTAATATTTTCAGTTTTATGCTGCCCCGCCGGGTCGCGAGTTTAACCATTTCACCGGCAACAAGGGACAGGGAACCGGCATCAACCGGATTAATTTCCAGCAGAGCCTCCGGGCTTTCCCGGTTTAGCCTGGCGCAGGCCCTGGTCATGGCCGCGGTATGATAATGATGGTAGACCCGGCCCGTCATCAGGAGAAAGGGATACTCTCTGTCCGGCTGTTCACCCGGCAGCTGGTGGGCCGCTGGCACAAAGCACCCCCGACCCCTGGCAAAATTATATTTATGGAGAAATTCTGTGCCCGGATGCCGGCGGTCAAAACAGGGCCATTGCAGTCCCCAGGATGATTCCAGCCGGTCATGGTACATACCCCCGTAAACAGGAGTGAGCAGGGCGATTTCTTCCATTATCTCAGCAGTTGACTCATAGTTCATTTCATAGCCCAGACGCCGGGACAGGGCGGAAATAATGTCGCTGTCGGTGCGGCATTGGCCAGGGGGCTTTATGGCCTGGCGCACCATCTGTACCCGTCTTTCCGAATTGGTGAAGGTTCCGGTTTTTTCGGCAAAGGAGGCGGCAGGAAAGACAACATGGGCAAGTTCGGCGGTTTCGGTTAGGAAAATGTCGGAAACCGCGAGAAATTCAAGTTTTTCCAGGGTATCCCTCACCCTGGCCAGGGTGGGATCGCTTAACAGGGGATTTTCACCCATGATAAACATGCCCTTGATAGTCTTCCCCTGGCTATGGGTCATCTCCAGCAGGGTCAGGCCTGGCCTGGCCGGCAGTTCCGTCTGCCAGGCCCTGGCAAATTTTTCCCGGATTATTATATCGCCTACTGCCTGGTAGCCGGGAAATACGCCGGGCAGGGCACCCATGTCACAGGCCCCCTGGACATTGTTCTGGCCGCGCAGGGGGTCTACCCCGGTATCTGCTTTTTCCACGTTACCGGTAAGCATGGCCAGGTTGGCAATGGATTGAACATTGTCCGTGCCGCAGATATGCTGGGTTATGCCCAGGCAGTAGCAGATTACCGCTTTACTGGCCCGGCCATAGAGTTCGGCAGCCTGTTTGATCCGCGAAAGGGGAACATTGGCTACCGCCGCTTTTTCCCTGGGATCAAGACGGAAAAGCATGTCGCGCAGTTGATTGAAATTTTCAGTGCGCATTTCAATAAAGACATCATCATGGAGATTGTCGTCAAGAATGAGCCGCATCAGGCAGTTCAACAGGGGAATGTCGGTTCCGGGCCGGTGCTGGAGATGAATATGAGCCTGCCTGGCCAGGGCGGTGCGGCGGGGATCGATAACAATCAGCTTGCTGCCCCGGTCCAGGGCGTCAAAAATACGGCGGGCTACCTGGGGATGGGCCTCGGTAGTGTTTGAACCGATAACCAGGATAACCTCGGCCCGGCCGATTTCCGCGATGGAATTGGTCATGGCCCCGCTGCCGAAGGTAGTGGCCAGACCGGCCACCGTGGGAGCGTGTCAGAGCCGGGCGCAATGATCGATATTATTAGTACCCAGCACTGCCCGGCTGAATTTCTGCAAAAGAAAATTTTCTTCATTGCTGCACTTGGCCGAACTCAGCAGACCGATACTGTCGGGATTATAATTTTTTTTTAGACGAGCCAGGGATTCTGCGGTAAAATCAAGCGCTTCGTTCCAGTCAACCGGCACAAGTTTATTTTTATACCGTATTAATGGCTGGGTCAGGCGGTTGGGCGAATGGATAAATTCGTGGATATGCCAGCCCTTGACGCAAAGATTTCCCTGGGAAACAGGATGATTACGGCTGGGAGAAGAGCCGGTGACCCTGCCGTTTTCAACCTGGAGATACAAACCGCAGCCACATCCGCAGTAAACGCAGGTGGTCAGAATTTGGGGCATGGATTTTCCTCCTGATTATGTTGGTGACTTGCGCGGCGGTTCCTACGAAAAATTTTATCCTTGAAATATCAACCAGATGCCTGCGGTAAAATTTTTCGTATACCTTGACCTCGAACGAAAATATGATAGCGCTCAATAAAGTACACCCAGGTGGCGATAACCCCATAACTGTAAGGGATTCAGGGGCACCGCCATGCGCGTGCTCCACGCCCTGCGATAAT
>JANTFJ010000161.1 GCA_024763495.1 Desulfobulbaceae bacterium
GGTTTATTGATCGCTATCAATATATGCATCATGATTGCAGATTCAACTGCCCCGAAGGGGCCTCTTTTTCCAAGCTGAGTCTTGGGAAAAAACTTAGGCGCTTAAGCGCCTAAAGATTCTAAGTCCACTTCCACTTTAGTGGGTTAGACAACTATTTTAAAGAAAATTTGGCGATACTGAAAAGAATGTTATCAAAAATATTATACTTTAAATAGATTACTTATAAACTCAGCATCCGGGTAAGATTACTTGTAAACATTATTTTGCATGATTTCAAACAGTTATCTGTAGGAGCCCAGCCCTCTGGGCGATAATACATGGAACAAAGCACGTCACATGGATCGCCCAGAGGGCTGGGCTCCTACAGGGGCTTTATCGTTATCGTTCAGCAGTATCTTAAATTCGTTCGTTTGGGGCTGCGCCGCGGTGCTATGTAAGCAGGGCAGGTAAGCGAGGAACGAGATTCCGAAATTGACGAAGATGTAAGCAAAGCACCCTTGAAAACAGGGCATAAATTTCGACTCCGTGCGGTGCTGGTTAATGCTTGTTAATTTTTATTATACCTTCCAATCGTGTTTTGGCAACAGTTGTTTGATCAGAAAGACAGCAAGATGTTCCACCCTGTATGATTTTTTTGAGCCATTAGTTTTTCCCTGCCATTGTAACAGGCAGCCACTGCAGGTTGTCAGCACTGTGTCCGCAGTTGTCTGTCCCAGCAGGTCAAGAAGTTTCTGGAAGATTTTATCGCTTAAATCGGGATTTGCCAGGGAAAAAAGACCGCCATGGCCGCAGCAGCACGGCCCGTTGGTCAATTCAATCGGTTTTTTTCCTGTTATTTTCTTTAACAGTTGTCGTGGGGGCTGGATAATTTTATTTGGGCTGAAGCGGAGATGGCAGGGGTCATGATAGAAAATTTTTTGCTGCTGTTTTATCGGCACCAGGCAATTTGAATCAACTTTAAGAGATTTGTTAAAAAAAGTTGAGAATTCCTGAACCCTGGCGGCAAATTCCCGGGCCCTGGCTAACCATTTATTGTCATCCTGAAAAAGATCCGGATAGCTTTTTAACTGGCTGAAACAGGAGGCGCAGGAGGTCAGGACAGGCAGATCATGGTTACTGAATGAGAGGATATTTTTTTTGGCCAGTTTGCGGGCTTCATCCAGGTCGCCTCTGGCTTTAGCTGCCAGGCCGCAGCAGGTTTGTTCTGTCGGGCTCTGCGTACTGCCGTAATTAAGGAGAGTGCTGTTCAGGCAGGCCGTGGCTGAGGCAATATCGGGATAGAGATGGGATGCCAGGCAGCCGCTGAAATAGCTTATCTGTGAAAGTTTTTTATTTTTGCTGCCGGAGGACAGGCGGGAGAGAAAAATTTTGTTGTTATTTCGCGATTGTTTGATTCGCTGAGAATCAAGCAATGACAGTTTGTCTTTGAGTCCGCTTGTTTTTGGCAGACGGCCAAGAATAACGCTGGTGAATTTTCCAATTGAACCTACGGCGTTAAGCAGGCTGGGGGTGGCAAGAACAGTTGTAAAGCTTAATTTGCTTAAGTAGTGTCTGTCTGCCTCAGGAGGCAGTTTGGTCCGGGCCGCGATTATTATTTTTGTTATGTCGATTGTCCGGGGACAGGCGGACACGCAGGCCCGGCAAAGCAGGCATTTTGTCAGGATATCACCAAAGGTTGTGGAAGAAGGAGAATTGAGTCGGGAAATGAGATGCAGTTTACCTCTGGCAGTGAGGTATTCGCGACCTGTTACCTGATATATAGGACAAACTGCGGTACAGGCCCCGCATTTAGCGCATTTTATCAGGAGTTCCGAATTAATAGTTGTATGTGGATGAACGATTACGTTAGCGGAATAGTTATGAATATTAAAAAAATGGCTGGGAGACAGGGATTCGAACCCCGATAAGCAGAGTCAGAGTCTGCTGTCCTGCCATTAGACGATCTCCCAGTATTATGATGAATAAAATAAGAAAATAAAGAAATTGCATTAAAAAGTCAAGAAAACATTTTTCATGCTATTGTTATTCCGGCATATCCAACTACCTTGTCAGTGTCTCCGCTGGCCGCACCCGAATCGGTATAACGCACCAGTTCGGCCCTGGTTGCCCCCAGGTCTAAGGCGGCAGACAGAGCAATGGTAGTAGGTATCACACCGCACATGGTAATTCCCCGGCCCAGTACTGTTTCATATAGCCCCTGCGGGTCAAGGGCGAGAATACGATCTATTGCCAGTTGATCCTGCCTGCTTGCCGTTTCCCGGGATTCATAATGGGTCATGTCTGTGCTGGCCAGGATAAGAACAGGTTTGTTGTATTGGGTTATCGCTTTTGCCAGAGCCTGTCCTGTTTCACGACATTCCGCAAATGATATCCTGGAGACAACCAGGGGAGTAATAGACAGGTTTTTCTGCAGATATTGAAGAAAAGGTACCTGTACTTCCAGGGAATGTTCAAAGCGGTGGGCGATTTCATCTTCTGTAATAAGATTTGAATTGGTGAGAATAAGTTTGCTCAGTTCGTTGTTAAGAGGAACATCACCCAGCGGCATTTCCCATGTTCCTTCCGACATCAGGGCTATTGGAGCGCCCCGTCCATGGTGATTTGGGCCGAGAATAATGACATCTTCAGGAATTATTATCCGCCCCAGTGTTTCCCCGGCTGTGGCGCCGGAATATACATAGCCGGCATGGGGGGAAACCGCGGCAATTACTTTTTCTTTATGCTCTACTTGCGGCACAAGTTCTTTTAAAGCGTTATGGAGAAAAAAAGGATCTTCCGGATAAAATTGGTTGGCAACTAATGGTTGACGTTTCATTTTTATTTCCCCTGATAAAAAGATTTGGTAACTATTCAGCTGTAAGCGAACGAAGTGAGACTCCATGTGCTTTAGCTGTGTTTGAGCAGGCTGTCTTACATAGCATAAGTATATCACAGGGTTGAAGCGCGTGCAGGGTTGTGTTCACGGCGCGCTTACACATTTACCGTGAAAATACCCCGGCAGTACCGGGAAGCATAACTCGTATTTTCATGGTAAATCAGGTCGTTTATCCAGTGAGTAGTTACGTTTTATCCTGATTATCAGCCAAGTTTAACCTGCCAGCTGGTACCTTCCGTCCCATCTTTTATTTCAATATTCATTTCAGCCAGTTTATTTCTTAATTCATCTGCCCTGGCCCAGTTTTTTTCTTTTCTGGCCTCATCTCGCTGCTGGATCAGTCTCTCTATTGCCCCTGGCTCAAGATTAAGATCAGCTAGAATTTGTTTTTGTTTCTCGGCAATAAAATTCAGGGGATCATGACTGAGCAGTCCCATTATGGCGGCCAGTTCCCGAATATTTTTCGCGGCCCCGCGCAAGAGTTCAAGGTCTGCCTGGGCCGGTATTGGGGGCAGGGACTGAAGAATTGTGTTTAAAGCCTTAATTACTTCAAAAATATGTCCTAATCCCTGGGCCGTATTAAAGTCATTGTCCATTGCCTGGCAAAAACGCTGATCCAGTGAGTTTATTTTTTTGATATTTTTTTTGCCGGCAGCCTGGGCTTTGCCTGGATCCCCAGTCGCGGGCAGTTTAGCTATTTCAGCCAGACAGGAGTAAAGTCGGTTCAGGCCGGTTTCTGCTTGTTCCATGGCAGTTGCGGAAAAATCGAGAGGAGAGCGGTAATGACTGGAAAAGATAAAAAATCGGAGAACCTCGGCAGAGTATTTTTTGAGAATTTCCCGGATGGTGAGAAAGTTACCCAGGGATTTTGACATTTTTTCATCTTTGATAGTGACAAAACCATGATGAATCCAGCTCTTAACAAAGGTTTTACCTGTAGCTCCTTCGCTTTGGGCAATTTCATTTTCATGGTGGGGAAAAATTAAATCTTTGCCGCCGCCATGGATATCAAAGGTGTCTCCCAGGTATTTTCGGCTCATGGCTGAGCATTCAATATGCCAGCCCGGCCGACCCTGGCCCCAGGGACTGTCCCAGGATGGTTCTCCCGGTTTGCTGCCTTTCCATAACGCGAAGTCAAGGGGGTTCTCTTTTTTTTCATTGATGGAAATTCTGGCCCCGGCTTTCATATCTTCAATATTTCTTTTGGACAAACGGCCATAGGCCTTAAATCGGTCAACCCGGTAGTAGACATCACTGCCTTGCTGGTAAGCGTATCCATTGTGGATCAAGGTTTCGATCATGCTGATTATTTCGTCGATATGCTCAGTTGCCATAGGTTCAATATCCGGGGGAGTTACACCTAGAGCGGCCATATCTTCATGGAAGGCGTTAATAAATTTATTGGCAAGTTCTTTGGTTGTGGTATGTTGCTCATTAGCACGATTAATGATTTTATCATCAATATCGGTAAAATTGCGGACATAGGTAACCTGGTATCCCCGGTAGCGCAGATAGCGGACAATCATATCAAAAACCAGGGTAGAGCGGGCATGGCCAATATGGCAGTAGTCATAAGCCGTTATCCCGCAGACATATAGTTTGACCTGACCTTCTGCCAGGGGCTGAAAGATTGATTTCTTGCCGGTTTCCGTATTATATATTGATAATGTCATAGCTCTTTGTGGAAAGTATTAATAATTATTCCGTGAAGGGAACAATGGTTGTGGCGTTTTTCGCCCCTGCCTGATTAAAATATAAACCATTAGTGTAACATAAATGTTCGGCTGGCACCCTACCTTCGCCCGTTTAGGCGTGATTCACTTAGTATACTATAGTGAACACGCCGAAACGAACAAATCTGGGGCACTATCCGAGAATAGACATTTTTTCTCAAATCAGGTAAGCGTAGACTCCGAGGCATTTTGAAAAAATAAGCACAGCCATATAGTTGATATTGCGAGCATTATTTTTTCAAAATAACACAGAGTTGAGGAAAAATGGCATTCTCGGACAGCCTCCCAGGTGAACGGTTACCTATTCAGCAAACTGTAAAAAATTACTAAAACAACCTGCTGTAACTATTCAGATGAAGCGCAGCTGAATAGTTACAAATAACTTAGCATTCTCCAAATGTCCAGATTACACCTTATCTCTACTAATTTATTTTTGAGTTAACCCCTGGGAGTTTGTCCGAGAATAGACATTTTTCTAAAATAACACAGAGTTAGGGGGGGAAGTGGCATTTTCAGGCAGCCTCCCGGAATTTAATTAAGAAAAAAGTGGCATATTACCCTTTTCCTGAAGGAGAGGCAACCTTTTGCTGGATGGATTAATAACGATGGAAAATAGTAGTAAGTGTGAGTTAGTCAAGGAGAAACAGTTATCAAATGGTATGCGATTGTCTTTTTTTGACGAATCAAAAATAATGGCCGGTGATCGTTTACTGGTCAGGTTGTGCTGCCGGGCCCTTTTGCCGTTGAGGGACGATGCTTTTGCTGTTTTAGCTCAGGATGATCCTGGTTTATTACAGTATTTGCGGAAAAAGAGTAACGGAACTTTAACTTTTACTACGGTAAGAGAGCGGGTTTTTGTTGACGAGAGAGAACAGCCGGAAATTTTTGCCGAGTTGTTGGAGTCACTGGAGTCAAATACCCTGGATTATCTGGCCAGTCCCCGTTTCCCTGAAAAACTTCTAGTCAGCAGATTTGAAGAGTTTGCCCGGGAGTATCAGGTGAAAAAGGAGCTTGATATGCTGGTTGAGGAAGAAGAGGATGACGGCCCTGCAGATTTTTCGGACTGTTTCAGGGACTAAGGGCTCACTCAAAAATAATTTCACCACGGATAAAGTTTTTCGTATAAGGCAGAGATCGGACGAAAATATAATAATCAACCGGCTCATTAATGACCATTGACTTTGCTGTTTAAGCTGATTTGACGTAAGCGTTCACCAGCACATCATCTTCGTCCATTTCGGAGTCTCGTTCCTCGCTTACCTGACCTGCTTACATAGCACCAGTATGCGGCGCAGGGCCAAATGAACGAATATAAGACACTGGTAAACGCTTACAGGATGGAGTTTACCGAAAAAAGCAGCCCCGGTGAACGATTACGATTTGACCTTGACAAACAATGCGTATCTCCGTAAATAACTGGGGTGCAATACAAAAAAATGAGAAATCAGAAACTTTCCTTTCCCGCGGATCACTGTGGGGCCAGACATAAATGTCATGGAACTCGCTCCGCTCGCACCATGACCTACACAGGAGCTATGCCCTCGCAGGTCATTGCGCAAAGCGTTACCTGACCGGTAACTAATACGGGCATTGCCCACAACCCGGAAAAGCCCCTGTCAGGAACACCCCAAGGGCATTTCCTCCGGGCACCCAGCCCTCTGGGCGATACAACATGGAACAAAGCTCATAGCATAAATCGCCCAGGGGGCTGGGCTCCTAC
>JANTFJ010000162.1 GCA_024763495.1 Desulfobulbaceae bacterium
TACCTCCGGCTAAAGACATGCCGGAATGACGAGCGAGTTTTATTGGTGATGTTATATGACTTCAAATACTTATCTCAAGTCAGAAAGTTGAGATTTATAGTAACAAAAAATGTGAAACTATTCAGGTAGGGGCGAAAAACTGTCCAAACCACCGACCTGTAACTGCTAAAAACAGGGCATAAACTCCGACTCTGTTCGGTGCCCTGTGAGCAGTTACCAAAAAATAATGTAAATTAGGATGTTCTTCTTGCAAATGCAAGGGAAAAAATATATAAGAACCAACCATAAATTGAATATCCGGGAACAATTTCTAATGTCGGACACTCGAAGGAATAACACGGTATTTTAATTAGCTGCCCCGGCAAACCCAAAAAGTATATTTATTTTTCCGTATGTTCCTTAGAGTGACAATATAAAAAATTAATTGTTCCCTGTTTTTTTGGCCGCTAAAAATATGGTAAGCGCTTCATGAACACCACCCTGCACGCGCTTCAACCCCTGTGATATACTGATGTTTTATCGCAGGGCATGGAGTACGTAGCTGGCTGCGTCCCTGAAGCCCCTTACGGTTATGGGATTGTCGTCGTCTTGGTGTACTTTATTGAGCGCTGTCAAAATATGTATCCAGTTGCAGGATCTGCGCTCTACGGGCAGGCGTGATCCTGAAAAGCCGGGGTGTCTGTGACCTTGCCCGTGAAAATATATTTACAGGAGATTTTCATATGCTGAAGCAGAAAAAAATACTCATTTCATTTATGTGTTTGGCGCTTTTTTGGGCGATATTTTCTCAGGCCGGAGCCATGACCCTGAAAGAGGTGCGCTACCTGGCCGACCAGAATAATCCCGCCGCCCAGTTTACCATGGGTCTTCTTTATGAAAGAGGAGAACAGGGCCTGGCCCAGGATATTGTCGAAGCCCGCAAATGGTATGAAAAGGCTGCCCATGCTAATGTTTATGCCCGTAACCGTCTTGCTGTCATGTACTATCAGGGTTTGGGCGGATTGGATCGTGATGTGCCGGAGGCTGTCAGGCTGCTGGAGCAATCCGTGGCCCAGAACAGTGACGTGGCGCAATTTATGCTTGGCAGTATTTACTATAATGGGGCCGAAGGTGTAACGGTCGACAAGGTTAAGGCCCGCAAGCTTTTTGAAAAAGCCGCCCACCAGGGCAACGCCCAGGCCCAGGATACCCTGGGGGTCATGTATTATAATGGTGAAGGCGGGCTGGAAAAAGATCCTGCCCTGGCTTTCAAGTGGTATGAAAAGGCGGCTGATCAGAATTTTTCCCAGGGGAATCTTCATGTGGCGGCCATGTATTATGAGGGCCAGGGCGGCCTTGATGTTGACCGGGAACAGGCGGTTGAGTTGATGAAAAAAGCGGCTGACAGCGGTAATAAACTGGCCGCCAGTATGCTGGAATCCTGGCAGAACGCTAATCGGCCGAAGGAGCTGAGATTAAAACCCAGTGCTCACGGCAATATTAATGATTCGCCCCCCCCGTTCAAGGAAGGTCTGCATGGTTTTGTTGATCCAAAACAGGAAAAAGACGCAAAAAAAGCAGCCCGGGATTCATCTCCCGAGGTGACAGATTCTGAAAAATGAAATAATGTTGTCATTCCTGAATCCTTTAACCGTTGTTCGCCATCTATTTCAATACCGCGGTCTGATAAAGCAGTTAACCCAACGTGAAGTAGTTGGCAGGTATAAAGGGTCTTTTCTCGGCCTGGCCTGGGCCTTTATTCAGCCCCTTATAATGCTTGGCGTTTATACCTTTGTCTTTTCCATAATTTTTGAAACAAAATGGGGCATGAGTCCCCAGGGTGGAAGGCTTAGTTTTGCTCTGGCCCTGTTTGTCGGGATTCTTACCTTCAGTATTGTCGGTGATGTGGCTAATGCCGCTCCAGGGTTGATTATAGGCCATGCGAATTATGTAAAAAAGGTTATTTTCCCACTGGAAATTCTTCCCCTGGTGACACTCCTGAGTACTGTTATCCATGCCCTGTTCGGCATGGCTATTTTATTTATTGGAATTTTTATATCGGATCTGGATTTTAAATGGACTGTTTTTCTGCTGCCTGTTGCCTGGTTCCCGGCCATGCTGTTTTCCCTGGGATGGGCGTATTTCCTCTCGGCGCTGGCGGTTTTTGTCCGGGACGTGGGGCAGAGTGTCGGGGTTATCGTCACCATGTTTTTTTTCCTCTCGCCGATTTTTTATCCTCTTGAAGCTATTCCGCCCTCTTTGAGGATATATTGCCAGTTAAATCCCATTGCTGTTTTTGTAGAGGATGCCCGCCGGGTAATATTGTGGGGAAAATGTCCGGACTGGCCCTGGTATTTTGGCGGACTGGCTGTTTCCCTGTTGATTTTTTTACTGGGATTCTTCTGGTTTATGCGCAGTAAGAATGCCTTCGCGGATGTGATGTAAAAAGGGGTCGAATCAGGCCTAAAGGGTGGGCATTGCCCACAACCCGGGCTCCTGCCTTAACATTGTTCAGCAGTTAATTGATTGATTTGTTGTGTAAAATTGTTACCTGGACTTTTTGTTTTTTTGTAACAGCTTTTCAGGATTAAAGGTAACTACTCATGGGGTAAGCGTCCTAACTTCGCTAACCCCTGTAATTGTAACTGGTTACAGGGTGCAGGTAAGCGACCAGAGGGAGAATCCGATAGATTTTCGTGATCAGGTCGGCGCAGCGTATTAGTCATACGTAAGCCGGACTGATCGCGGAAATATGCGGTGCCCGGTGAGCAGTTACGATTAAAGAAGGATGACAATGAAAGTATTGTTTGTGTATCATAACATCGGCACAAAAAACATCAGACATTTCCCTTACGGGATCGGCACTCTTTCCTCTTTTCTGCAGGAAAACGGCCATGAAGTTGACCTGCTCTATATCCAGGATGATATTACGGAAGATGAGCTGCTGGGTTATGTCGGCACTTATAATCCGGATCTTATCGGTTTTTCTACTGTAACCCTGCAATGGGAATATACTAAAAGATCGGCCAGGATAATAAAAACAAAATTTCAGGTTCCGATAATATGCGGCGGAGCCCACTCTACCTTTATGACCGAAGAGGTTATGGCTGAGCCATCAATTAATATGGCCTGCGTGGGAGAGGGTGAGTATGCCCTGCTGGAACTCCTTTCCCGGCTTGAAAAAGGGGGAGATCTTGCCTCAATACCAAACATCTGGGTAAAAAACGAAAAAGGCAAGTTGTTTCGTAACGAAATCGGCCCGCTGGTGGGAGATTTGGACACGCTGCCTTTCCCTGACAGGAAAATAGTTCCCTATGCTGAGCTTCTTCAGGAAAGCAAAACAGAGCCGGTTTTCATTACCAGCAGGGGATGCCCTTACAACTGCCGATTTTGTTCAAACAGTGCTATTAAGAAATTATACCGCGGCAAGGGCAGATATGAAAGACAGCGTTCGCCCGAAAATGTGATCAGGGAGATTCGCCAGTTACGGGCGGAACACGAATTCAGCAGCATGAATTTTTATGATGAGGCCTTTGGGTTTAACCGTAAATGGCTTACCGAATTTCTCGAGATGTACAAAAAAGAATTTGCTTATCCTTTTGCCTGCTTTATTCGGGCGGAAACCATGGATAGAGAAAAATTTCATCTCATGCGGGAGGCCGGCCTGACCTTGATTTATCTTGGGGTGGAATCCGGTAATGATCAAATTCGGCGGGAAGTCATGGGCCGGAAGGTCAGTAATGAAAGGATAATTCAGGCCTGTCGAGATGCCCAGGCCGAAGATATTCAGGTCTGGACTTTTAATATCGTTGGGGTTCCGGGGGAAACTGTCCAGTCTATTGATGACACAATGGAGCTGAATAGAATTATAAATCCTCATTTTGCCAGCGTTTCCATGTATCAGCCTTTTCCCTTTACCGGCATTTATGATGACTGTGTCGAGCAGGGTCTTATAAAAGAGCATTATTCCACCAGCCTTTACGATAATTCCATTCTCGAACTGCCTACCATTTCCCGTGCTGATCTTGATAAGAAATTTCGCGAATTTCAGGAATTGTCACTTGAAATGCGAACCCGTCATGAACAGAACGGCGACAAAATTTTTCTTGCTGATATATGATTCTAATTTACCGTTTTATCGTTGAGTTTTTTGCCTTCTCAGGATGCGATTGCTCATGGAAATAAGTATCCGAGCCGAAAATGTTTCAAAGAGCTACAAGCTTTATAATGATCCTGTCAGTCGTTTGAAGGAAGCCCTGTGGCGGGGCAGGCGGACTTTCCATCGGGAATTTCACGCCCTCACTGATGTGACATTTACCATAGAGAAAGGCTGTACTGTCGGGGTTATTGGTCGTAACGGCTCAGGAAAAAGTACCCTGCTCCAGATTATTGCCGGTATTTTGAAACCAACCCAGGGTAGTATTGTTGTTGACGGCAGGGTTTCCGCTCTCTTGGAACTGGGCAGCGGCTTTGATCCTGAATTTACCGGCCGGGAAAATGTTTTTATGAACGCGGCTATTTTAGGATTAAACAGGAATGAGATTAATGAGCGTTTTGCTGATATTGAAAAATTTGCTGAAATCGGCGCGTTCATGGATCAACCGGTTAAACTTTATTCCAGCGGCATGTTTGTCCGGCTTGCCTTTGCCACGGCTATTAATGTCAATCCTGATATTTTACTGGTAGATGAAGCACTGTCAGTTGGTGATATTGTCTTTCAGCACCGCTGCATGAGTAAAATTCGGGAAATTCAGCGCCAGGGCAAGACTATATTTTTTGTCAGCCATGATATAGGCGCGGTGCAGAAATTATGCTCTACAGTTATTCTGCTTGAAAAAGGAAAAATACTCTGTATTGGTGAAGCTGATCAGGTTGTCCAGGAATATTACAAGATTATCTGGAACGCCGAAGAAAATTACAAAAATGACCGGCCTGCTGACGAAAATGAGCAAGTCGTTCGGGTTGTTGAGACTGATCTTGTTTTTGAAGCGTTAAAGCAATATGATGGCCGATTTGGCAACAGGACTGGTGAGATCGCCGGATTAGCCCTGCTGGATGAAAACGGGATACCGAGAGAAAGTTTCCGGGGCGGGGAAAGGGTGGTTTTTTCTCTCCTGGTAAAATGTAATGAGGCAATAGATATGCCCATGTCGGGTTTTGTGCTTAAAGACCTGCTGGGAAATGAGTTGATTAAAACTAATACCGACAGTGAAGGCTGTCCCCTGAAACCATGTCGCGAGGGGGATAACCTCAAGATTACATTTTCTTTTGTCCTGCCCTATTTTCGTCCTGGGAGTTACGCTTTCAGTGCCGGGTTTGGTAATGGCACATTGGAACATCATACGGCTTATGACTGGATTGAGAATCTCCGGGTTTTTACCATGGAATCTTCCCAGGATTGTTATGGGCTGGTGCGAAGCCAGGTTGAGGTTGAACAGGAGTTTATTTAAGGAGACAAGAACGTCATGGAACCCGCTTTGGCAGCTCCTTGCAGGTCAGGTTGCGCCGGGGCGTTACCCGACAAAACGCTTTTTCTCTATGGCGATTGATTTTATGAATGATAGAATGGAACCAGATCGTGGCTGAACCGGAATTAGTTCACAGCCTTGGGGCGGCAAGTATAGTTGAGCCCGGGGTAGAGATAGTGGTAGAAAATTTCCAGGATGACGGTCGGGGAATTACCATCGGGGATAACTGCATTATTTATCCCCGGAACAGGCTCATACTTGGCGATATGGGGGCTAATCCCCAGGCTGACATGATCATTGGCAACCATGTGTTGATAAATGCCGGAGGCTATTTGTCAGGTGAAGGCGGACTGCGAATAGAAGATTATGTAATGATTGGCCCTGGAGCAAAGATATTAAGTGCCGGCCATAAATATCAGGATTCAGCCAGGCTTATTCAGCGCCAGGGCTTGACCTATGGAGAAATTTCCATTGGCAGAGATGCCTGGATCGGGGCTGGGGCAATTGTACTCGAGGGAGTGACAATCGGTGAAGGAGCCGTTGTCGGAGCTGGAAGCGTTGTCTGTCATGATGTCCCTCCCCTGGCTGTCGTAGTTGGCAATCCGGGCCGGGTTATAAAGTACCGAGGCCGATCCGGTCGTGGTTTTTTGTCTGGCTGGATCGCAAAATTTTTCAGGGCCTTATCTTGAAAATATGTCATAGAAAACAAGTAATGTTTGTAAAATTGCCGGCAGTTTTGGTGAATTTATCCCAATAATGGTAGTAACTACTCATGGGGTAAGCACCTAGGAGGCTGTCCGAGAATGCCCTTTTTCCCCAACTCTGTGTTATTTTGAAAAAATAATGCTCGCAATATCAACTATATGGCTGTGCTTATTTTT
>JANTFJ010000163.1 GCA_024763495.1 Desulfobulbaceae bacterium
ATCGCGAGCGTTGAAACGGGCACATGGCGGCATCCCTGAAACGCTTACAGGCCGTGCCTTCTAAAAAGTCAAGGTGTGGTTTATTGATCGCTATCCTTATGGGTTACCATGTTAAAAAATACGGCGGAGATCATTGTAAAAGACAAACAGCATCAGACTGAGAAGCAGGAATAAACCAAACTGTTGCAGTTTTTCCTGGGTTTGTTCACTCATGGGTTTACCCCGCAGGGCTTCTATGCTGAAAAAGAACAGATGGCCGCCGTCAAGGACAGGTACGGGAAATAGATTAATTATCCCCAGGTTGACGCTGATAAGTCCCATAAAGTACATAAGGTTCAGCCACCCCGCCTCCATCTGCTTGCCGGCCAGCTGGGCAATCAGGATGGGGCCCCCGAGTTCAGAGGCCGGCACGACCTGCTGAAAGATTTTTACAATACCCATTATGGTCAGGTATATGTAGGTCCAGGTCTGGCCGATACCGGCCAGCAGGGCATGCCACAGTGAACTTTTAACAAAAATTAACTGGTCGCTGCGGAAGATACCCAGAATATATCTATCCTCTATCTTTTCTCCAAAAATATCCTTAACTTCATCCATTTTCGGATGTGCTTCAAGGTGGATTACTTCATCATTTCGCATGATTTCAAGCTGAACCGGCAATCCGTTACTATCCTTGATAAGTTCTGAAATATCATTCCAGTCCCTGGTTTCCCGGCTATTAATGGAAAGAATAACGTCACCGGCCATCAGGCCTGCCTCTGCGGCCGGAGAGTTAACCGTAACCGAGCCTATCTGGGTGCCTGCTGCCGGATCAGGTTCCGGTATCCCCGAGATAGTGAAGATCAGGAAAAATAGCAGCACAGCAAAGAGAAGATTAAAAAAAGGGCCGGCCCCGACAATCAAAAAACGTTGCCAGATAGCTTTTTGGGAAAAAGACCTGCTTAAATCCCCGGAATCTACTTTTTCATTAGGTTTCTCCCCGGTCATTTTTACATAGCCGCCTAAAGGAAAGGCGCTGAGCAGATATTCGGTTTCACCTACCTGCCTGCCGTAAATTTTAGGGCCAAATCCCAGGGAAAATTTCAGGACTTTAACTCCACAGAGCTTGGCCAGGATAAAATGGCCTGACTCGTGGACAAAAATCAGCAGTCCGAGAACAATTATAAAAGATATAACAGAGTTCATTTCTGTCCTGGCAGGGGAATATCAATCACGGCTGCGGCTGGAATTTCCGGGCAGGCGATTTTTTCTCCCTTTTGTTGATGTTTTTTCATGGCAAAGGCGTTGACAATTGATTCGGCCTGAACCCTGGCAGCCAGATCAGCCTCGAAAACTACTTTGATATTCAAGGCCTCCCTGCTTTCCAGCCGGGTTACGGTTTCAGCCACAACCAGGCTGATTTCCGGAAAACGTATTTTACCCTCCAGGAAGGCTTCAACTGCTATTTCATTAGCACCATTAAAAATAGCCGGCAACGTACCACCCTTTTTACAAACCTGGTAAGCGAGTTTAAGAGCCGGGAAGTTTGCGAAATCCGGGACAGTAAAGCGCAGGTCGTGACAACAGTCCAGGTTTAAGCGGGGCAGGTTAAGTTTTAAGCGTTCTGGATAGGAAAGGGCATAGGCGATAGCGGTTTTCATGTCAGGAATGCCCATCTGGGCAATTACCGAACCATCACGGAATTCAACCATGGAATGAACAATACTCTGCGGATGAATGAGGACTTCGATATTTTCAATCGGAATATCAAAAAGCCATCTTGCCTCAATTATTTCCAGGCCTTTGTTAATAAGGGTAGCTGAGTCAATGGAGATTTTTCGTCCCATATTCCAATTTGGATGGGCCAGGGCCTGTTCCGGGGTAATCTGCCAGAGATCGCTGATTTTTTTTTGTCGAAAAGGACCTCCGGAAGCTGTAAGGATAATTTTATGGACATCACTTTTCCGTCCTGCTGCCAGAGCTTGAAAAATCGCGTTATGCTCACTGTCAATGGGGAGCAGCTTAACCTTATGGCGCTTGACGGCCTTTATTACCAGGTCACCGGCCATTACCAGGGTTTCCTTGTTGGCAAGGGCAATATTTTTTCCAGCTTCAATTGCCGCATAGGTGGGCGCTAAACCGGCCGCGCCGACTATGGCCGACACCACGGTGTCAGCCTCCTTAATGGTGGCAACCTCAATATTACCCTGCTGACCGCTGGTTATTTCACCCCGCCACTCCGGGCCCAGAAGCCTGCTTAGTTCCAGAGCAAGTGCTTCATCGGCAACAGAGACAACCAGGGGGTTAAAGGCTTCAATCTGATCACGGAGCAGTTGGATGTTTTTCCCTGCTGCCAGGCCGACAATCTGAAAACGACCCGGAAAGCGGCGAACTATCTGCAGCACATTGCAACCTATGGAACCGGTTGAGCCCAGCAGGGATATTTTTTTAATCATAACAGACCCGTGTGTAACATGTAATAAAAGACAGGGGCGGTCAGCAGCAGAGAGTCAGCCCGATCAAGAATACCGCCATGTCCAGGCAGGATCACTCCTGAATCTTTTACTTTCATGGCCCTTTTGATAACTGATTCGGTTAGATCACCAAGAACGCCAAGACAGGTAAGAACAAGCGAAACCAGGGCGACCGGCAGAATATTTGTTGAGGGCAGCAGCCAGGCGGCAATGGCAGTTGCCGCTCCTGATCCGCAGATAAGACCGCCAATAAAACCTTCGACTGTTTTTTTGGGGCTGATCAACGGGCAAAGTTTATGGCTGCCCCATGTCTTGCCGCTAAAGTATGCGCCGCTGTCTGATGCCGCGGTAATCGCGCTTAAAAAAAGCAGCCATATTGCCCCGTCCTTTAATCCCATAATCATGATAATATGAGCAGGTAGAAAACCACAATAAAGAATTCCAAAAGAGGAACAGGAAATAAGCTTAAAAGGAGTAACGGCAGAGGCCCTGGTAAAGATTATAAGCGCGCAGAGGATAGTAAAACCCACGACCAGTGCAGCGCTCAACAGGTCACATCTTCCGGTAATTGAGGCCAGCAGTGGCAAAGTCCCGCAGCCCAGGAAGAGCAGCCGAAACCCTCCCCCTTCATTTTTAAAAACCATGTTGAAATATTCATTCAGAGCAATGGCGGCTGTTATAGTGATAATAAACCAGAAAAGTTGTAAAGAATTAATGTAGAGCAACAGCAGCCAGCAGGCAAGGGCCGCGATACCGGTAATAATTCTTTTCATTTTTCAGCTACCTGGTCACCGGTTCGGCCAAAACGTCTTTGCCGCTGTTGAAAACTGGTGACAGCATTAATTAAATCATCTTTGGTGAAATCCGGCCAGGCGGTCTCGGTAAAATAAATTTCAGCGTATGATGCCTGCCAGAGGAGAAAATTGCTGAGTCGAGCTTCGCCGCCGGTGCGGATAAGCAGATCAGGATCAGGTAGTCCGGCGGTATAAAGTTTGCTGCTGAAGATTTTCTCATCGATCTCTTCCGGCTTCAGCTCACCTTTAAGGCATAGTTCCGCCAGTTGTCCGGCAACTGAAATTATTTCAATCCTTCCTCCGTATGAAAGGGCAAGATTAAGAATAAGACCTTTATTGTCAGCTGTTTCGGTAATGGATTGTTCTAAAACCTGCCGCACTTCAACAGGAAGATTTTCCAGTTGGCCAATGGAACGTAACTGGACATCATTTTTTAACATATTGGCCAGTTCACTTTTCAGGTATGTCTTGAGCAGGGACATGAGGCCGGATACTTCATCTGCCGGTCTTTTCCAGTTCTCAGTAGAAAAGGCATACAGGGTAAGGACGGAAATTCCTGTTTCACGGGCAGCCTCAACAATTTTTTTTACGGTTTCTACTCCTGCCTGGTGCCCGAAGAGCCGCATCATGCCCTGTTTTTTTGCCCAGCGGCCATTGCCGTCCATAATAATGGCAACATGTTGAGGAATATTTTTTTTATCTAATTGCATTTGTTTGCGGGGAAGAAACTGCTTGTTATAACAAAAAAGGCCGCTGTTCAGCGGAAAAAATCCTTACACAACAGCGGCCTGGTATAAAAATAGAGTAGTCTAAACTTCCATAACCTCTTTTTCTTTGTCTGCCAGAATTCCATCAATTCGTTTAATAAAGCTGTCAGTCTGCTTTTGGGCCTCATCTTGATTTTTAAAAAGTTCGTCTTCTGATATTTCCTTTTTCTTTTTCTGTTTTTTAAAGGTGTCAATGGCATCACGGCGACAGTTACGAATCGCTACCCGGTATTCTTCACTGATTTTTTTAACCTGTTTGACAAGTTCTTTGCGCCGTTCTTCAGTAAGCTGAGGGATTGAAATCCTGATGATTTTCCCATCATTTACCGGGGTCAGGCCGATATTTGATTTAAGTATGGCCTTTTCAATAGGGGCCAGGGCCTGCGGATCCCAGGGCTGAATGGCAATCATTCTGCTGTCGGGAATAGTAAGTGTCGCAACTTGATTAAGGGGAAGCAGGGAACCGTATGAGTCGGCCTTGATTCCATCAAGCAAGGCTAATGAGGCTCGACCTGTTCTTATTTTTGTCAGATCACGACGATAGGCATCAATGCTTTTCTCCATTTTCTCTTTCATTTGCTCAAGCACGTCACTCATCATCAATCTCCCTTTATAAGTGTGCCGGTCACATTGCTGCAGATTGCTTTCTTAATGTTACCGGAAATATTCATATTAAAAACTATAATGCTTTTATCGTTATCCATTGCCAGCGAAATTGCCGCTGAATCCATAACTTTTAACCGTCTCTGCAACACCTCGGAAAAACTTAATATATCAAATTTTACCGCGTCATCATAGACCTCAGGATCTTTGTCATATACGCCATCTACCCTGGTTGCCTTAAGAATAACATCAGCATTGATTTCCAGACCACGGATTACCGCAGCAGTGTCAGTAGTAAAATATGGGCTGCCGGTTCCAGCCGCGAATATTACCACTTTGCCGTCAACCATATGATCCAGTGCCCGTCTACGGGAAAAAGGCTCACACACTGTTTCCATGGGAATTGCCGACAGTACCCGGCAGTCAATGTCATGTTTTTCCAGGACATCATGCAGGGCCAGACAATTTATCACCGTGGCCAGCATACCCATATTATCAGCGGCAGCCCGATCCATCCCGGCGGCTGAACCGGAAACCCCTCGAAAAATGTTTCCGGCACCGATTACCAGGCCCAGTTCGCAGCCCAGTTCCACCAGACCTTTTATTTCAACAGCCAGATATTCCAGGACATCATGACTGATCCCAAAGGCTGAATCACCCATCAATGCTTCGCCGCTCAATTTGAGCAGAATTCGCTGGTATTTGCAGGTAGACATATTATTTGAGCCTTAAATCGTCAGCGTTGCAGGAACACTACCCTGCACACGCTTCACAGCCCCGTGATATACCATGGTATTATCACGGGGCGTGGAGCACGTACAAGTCGGTGTCACTGAATCACTTACAGTTACAGGGGTGTCGCCGCCTGGGTATACTTTATTGAGCGCTAAAAAAAATAACAGTTCAGCAATGATTGAAAGGTAAAAAAAAAAATTATTCACCACCGATCTGGAAACGGGCAAAACGTTTAATTGAGATATTTTCGCCAAGCGAGGCAATTAATTCGTTAAGTAGATCCTGAATGCTGATATCAGGATTTTTAACAAATTTTTGTTCCATAAGGCATACTTCCGTATAAAATTTGTTGATTTTCCCCTCAACAATTTTTTCAACAATGTTGTCAGGTTTACCGGAATCCTGGGCCTGTTTGGTGTAAATATCTTTTTCCCGCTGGATTAAATCATCTGCGACATCGTCTCTGGTCAGGGAAACAGGATTTGCCGCAGCAATATGCATGGCAATGTCCTTGGCAAAGTCTATAAAAGAATCTGTCTTGCCGACAAAATCAGTCTCACAGCCAACTTCAACCATGACACCGAGTTTGCCGCCGGCATGAATGTAAGATTGAATAATTCCTTCGCTGGTTGCCCTGTCGGCCCGTTTCGCGGCTACGGCCAGACCTTTCTGACGAAGAAAATCAACAGCTTTTTCCATGTCTCCCCCGGTTTCGCCAAGGGCTTTTTTGCAATCCATCATTCCCGAGTTAGTTTTATCCCGGAGTTCTTTAACCATTTGTGCTGTAATTTTCACAGTTTATATCCTTAAATTATTATAACTATTCAGGTAGGGGCAAAAAACTGCCCAAACCACCGACCTGTAACTGTTCAGAGGTAAGCGAACGAAGTGAGACTCCGTGTGCTTTAGCTGTGCGTGATAAGGCTGGCACCCATACTACGGGCATAAACT
>JANTFJ010000164.1 GCA_024763495.1 Desulfobulbaceae bacterium
AGGGCTACGTTGAGGATTTTGACTGACCATGATCGTTTCAAAATGTGTTATAGTTCCCCCTCTAAAATGGGAAGTTAATTTTGAACGGGCCCTAAGGTTACCGCCCCATGAGTCCTGACATCTATCTTGCCTACGATGGTTCCGTAAATGGTGACTGGGTTGCTCGTTATGCCTTGAATATGACGTTCCATGCCGATAATTCCCGTCTGGCACTTATTCACATTAAAGATGGCAGCGGGAGCAGAGAAAATATAAAAGCCAAAATTGCGGCAGTGGAGCAGGAAGCGAGGCTGATGGGGCTGAAGATTGAGCCTGTAATTCTGCCCCTGTCCGGCAATGTAACTTCATCGCTTATTTCAGCTGTTCCCAATAACAGTAACAGCCTGTGTGTCTGTGGAATGCGGATGGCCTCCCGGGGCAAAGGATTTCTGACTAACACTGTTGCCGGATATCTTTTACGTCATCGCAAGTTCGATGTTATGGCCATTCGGGTTGTTGATCCGGGACTGCTGGGAGCCCCTCGTAATCTTCTCTTTCCCCTTTCCGGACATCCCAGAGGCTTTCTGGCTGCCATGCATTTTTTTAAACTGATGGCTCCTGAGGCAAGGGCGCTCTTTCTTCTGCGGGTTATGACGGTAAACGCCATGAAATTTCAATATATGTCTGACAGCAAGGCAAAAGCCCTGCATCAGCACGGAGCTGAATATATAAACCATGTCCTGACCAGGGTCAGACAGGAGCTTAGCAGCTCCAATATCCATATTGACGGGAAAGTAATTGTTTCAGACGACTGGATGAAATCAATCCTGATCCAGGCCGGCAAACTTAAAGTTCAGATGATTATCATGGGCGCTTCAGATCGTAATCTGCCTTCCCGTTATTTTTACGGCAGCAAGATAGAACAGCTTCTTCGCGAAACTCCCTGCGATGTGGGAATATACAGGAAAACATGACCCGGACCTCTCCTCAGCAAATCCAGGAGCTTAGCCCGCAAAGGGTTTATAGTGTGCTCCGCAGCAGGCCGGGAGGGCTTTCCCCGGTCGAGGTCAGTGAACGTCTGCATGATGTTGGCAGAAATACCTTTGAGGTGATTGACCGCTGGAAGCTGGTACGCAGTTTCAGCAAACAGTTTACTAATTTTTTCACCATACTGCTCATGGTGTCGGCAACTATCTGTTTTGTGGCCCATAGCCTTAATCCGGGCGAAAGCATGAACATTCTTGGCTGGGCCCTGACCGTAGTTGCTCTGCTGAACGCTTTTTTCAGCTTTATCCAGGAGTACCGGGCCGAACGGGCCATGGAGGCCCTGAAAAAATTTCTACCTCAGCAGGTCGAGGTGGAACGGGACGGTCGGCTGACAAAAATTGTCGCAACAGATATTGTTCCCGGAGATGTCCTGCTGCTTGCCGAGGGAGATAAGATCAGCGCCGATGCCCGTATTGTCGAGGCCAGAGGATTGCTGGTAAATAATGCTCCGCTCACCGGCGAGGCTGCACCCTGTCCTTTGAATCATAACCCCTGCAAAAAACGGCTTATCGAAAGCGACAACATTGCCTTTGCCGGCTGTAGTGTGATCCGCGGCAGCGGCAGAGCTGTAGTTTTTGCTACGGGATTGCATACCGAATTCGGCAGGGTTGCCCATCTCTCCCAGGCCATTAAACGGGAGCCTTCGCCCCTGGAAAAGGAAACCGCTCATATGGTGCGGGTTCTCACCCTGATTGCCATGAGCATGGGCCTTGGCTTTTTTTTGTACGGGGTAACCCAGGGCCGTCCCCTGTGGGTAAATCTTGTTTTTATGATGGGGATAATTGTCGCCAATGTTCCCGAGGGACTGCTGCCCACCTTTACCCTGTCACTTGCGATGGGAAGCCTGCGCATGGCCAGGAAAAATGTTCTGGTAAAGAGTTTGAGCGCGGTTGAGGCCCTTGGCGCCATTCATGTCATCTGCTCTGACAAGACCGGCACCCTGACTGAAAATCGCCTGACCATAACCGAACTTGTGGAGCCGCTGACCGGCAGCCCCTGTGGTGAAGATGACATACGCAGTCTGCTGAGTTTCGCCCTGGCTGCCTCCGAGGTGCATGAATCCGACAAGGGGTTGACAGGAGATCCCCTTGATGTTGCGGTGGCCCAAAAAATTATCAGGTCTGGCGACACCCTGGCCCCAATCCAGAATACAATAGAACATCATTTTGTCTTTGATGTGAACAAACGGCGGTCGGCAGGGATAATAAACAGAGGCGGCAAACGTTTTTTTGTGGTCAAAGGCGCTTTTGAGGCCATCCGCCCCATGCTCGGCACTATTGCTTTACCTACAGGAGAAGGCGGGCAAAAGGCAGGGCGCCGACCCGCAGATCAAAAAAACCTGAATCGGGCAGCTGAGGTGATGGCCGACATGGCAGGCCGGGGACTGCGTGTGATTGCCCTGGCCTGGAAAGAGCTTGACGGAAGTTATAAGCCCGGCAATTTTACCGAAAAAGAGCAAAAAGAACTGGAGAAGGCGCTGAACCTGGCCTCTTTTATCGGCATTGAAGACCCTCTTCGAGCCGAGGTGCCGCAAGCAGTAGAAAAATGCCACAGGGCCGGGATAGAGGTCTTGCTCATCACCGGCGACCATCCGGCCACCGCCCGGGCCATTGCCGCCAAGAGCCGTATTGTTGCCGAGGGAGAAAAAGAAAGACAGATAATTACCGGAGATATTCTTGCGGGACTGAACGAGGATGGACTGGTAGCGCGTATTGAGCAGGGCTGCCGGGTCTTTGCCCGCACAACCCCGGAACAGAAAATGAAAATAATCGATGCCTTGCAGAGGATGGGCAAAATTGTCGCCATGACCGGTGACGGGGTCAATGACTCCCCTGCTCTCAAGGCCGCCGATGTAGGAATTGCCATGGGCAGGCAGGGTACGGATGTGGCCAGAGAATCAGCCCAGATCATCCTTCTTGATGATAATTTTGCTTCAATTGTTGCCGGTATTGAAGAGGGCAGAACAGTTTTTGCAAACATCAAAAAATTTACCAATTATGTCCTGGTCAGCAATGGCCCGGAAATTCTGCCCTATCTCCTCTATATCCTCTTTCCGGTTCCCCTGGCCTTGAACGTAATCCAGATTCTTTCCATAGACCTGGGCACTGATATTATTCCATCAATGGCCCTGGGCCAGGAACCGCCTGATAATGAAACCATGAACCGGCCGCCCCGCAGCCGGAATCAGGGCCTGCTCACCCCTGCCCTGATCTGCCACAGCTATCTCTTTTTAGGCCTGCTGGAAGGGCTCTGGTCGCTTGGCCTTTTTTTCCTGGTGCTGCATAACGGCGGCTGGCGCTTCGGCGACGAACTTGCCGGTCATGATCAACTTTATCGTTCAGCCATGGGCATTGCCCTGGCCACTATTCTTCTCATGCAGATCGGCAATCTGCTGGGTCGCCGTTTCCGGCGCCGCTCCGGCCTTGATCCTGGCATCTTCGCCAACCGTCTCTTACTTCTCGGGATTATTATTCAGATTGTCTTTTCCTGGGCCACCCTTTATTTCCCGCCTCTGCAAAAAATACTTAACACCGGGCCAGTATCCATATCTGTTTACTGTCTGGCCTGGTTAGGTATCTTACTCATCTTCGGGGCTGATTATCTGCGCAAGCGGCTGTTGCTGTCCAGGGAGAACCGGGGCTAAACCAGCATGGCCGGATCAAATTTTTCCCGATAGCGCTCAATAAAGTACACCCAGGCGCTGACAACCCCATAACTGTAAAAGATTCAGGCACGCTGCCATGCGCGTACTCCACGCCCTGCGATAATAGATCGACATATTACAGGATTGAATCATATACATGGTGGAGCTCATGGAGCGCTTACAGAATTTCATTACTGGTAACTACTCATGGAGTAAGCACCTAATGATTGCAAATCTCAGTATTTGTAACTGGTTACAGGGTGCCGTAGATTTTTATCATCAGAGCGGTGCCGCCATAATCATACGTAAACTGGGCTGATGGCGGAAATATGCGGTGCCCTGTGAGCAGTTACCATTACTGTTTACTTGATAACAGGGCAAGGGTTTCCTGGTATGCCATGCAGGTCTCAGTGTTAAAACAGCTGAACAATACCATCTCCAGAGTGCTGTTCCCAGCCAGAGCGCAAAGAGTTTCGCGAACAGCAATTTGCGCCGCCGCCTGTTTTGGAAAACCATAAACTCCCGTACTGATGGCGGGAAAAGCCACGCTTTTAATATCATGTTGATTTACTAGGGCAAAACAACTCCTGTAACATTGAGCCAGTAGTTCCTTCTCATTATTTGTGCCGCCGTGCCAGACCGGACCGACCGAATGAATGACATAACGGGCAGGAAGTTTGCAGCCTCCGGTTATCTTTGCCTCACCCGTGCGACAGCCGTTTAAAGTTCGGCATTCGGCCAGCAGTTCCGGCCCCGCAGCCCGGTGAATGGCCCCGTCAACTCCACCGCCGCCCAACAGCGAATTGTTGGCGGCATTGACAATTGCCTCAACATCAAGGCTGGTAATATCGTCCTCAACCAGTCTGATTCGATTTGATTGGTTCACAAAAATTACTCCAAATATATTGTAACTATTCAGCTGCACTTCAGCTGCACGCGACAAGTCTGTCTTACATAGCATTAGTATGCGAAGTTTATGCCCGTAGTATGGGTGCCAGCCTTATCACGCACAGCTAAAGCACCCTTAAAAACAGGGCATAAACTTCGACTCCGAATATACGGTGCCATGTGAGCAGTTACTTTAAAACTTTAAAATTAACTTGACAAGAAAGTTAAAAATTTTGTCTAATTTTATAGTAGGTAATAGTCGTGCCAGCTTTCTACGAAAAAATGTCCGTCCCTGATGGGAACGGAATTAACAGCCCTTAACCGGGCCTGTTTGTAGATCAATCCCGGGACAGCACGATGGTTTCCTGCTGTTTTTACTTGTTTCTCAGTAATTGCTCACAGGGCACCGGTTCTTTCCGCGATCAGTTCAGCGTTCGTTATGACTAATACGCTGTGCCGGCCTGATTGCGGAAATCTCCGGCACCCTGTAACCGGTTACAATTACAAATGTGACTTAAAGTTGTTCATTTAGACTGAGAGGCGGCCTACTTGTACTGCTCGAGCAGGCATTAACACTCTCTTTGCCCGTCGGGCGGGAGATTCAACGATTGATTTAATTTAAAAGGAGTTAATGATGGTTCTATTGCAAAAAAAAATATGTTCACTCTGCGTAATTTCCTTTGTGATTTCGCTACTGTCTTGGGGAATATTATCTCCATCAGCTGATGCTCAATTAGTACAGGCAAAGTCAGGCAGATTTGACATGAATAATATTGATTGCAACAATCTTGACAGTCTGCATCCGCGCTTTCGAAGAATCGCGGAAAGAAAATGTAAAGAAAATCAGCCGAATTATACCATATCAAACAAAGGATCAGTTGATAGTGAGCCAACACCTCCTGATGCCTATACAGGCAGTGATAAAACAAAATTAAAAAAGATGATTCTCAACGCCTGGCAGGAAAAATATCCTAAGGATACAGTCTTAGGCGTTCGTTTTCATATGGACAACTGGAAGCGGGATGCAAACTGGAAGGCCAACTCTACCAGTCTCTACAAGACGGATACTTCAGTGCTTGCTGTTTCTGTTGTTGTCAAAGACAGCCCCTCAACAGCAACTATATTTCCGGCCTACATCAATAAAGACAATTTGAATGGTGATATCAATACCGGTGTTGATACAAAAAAATCACAATATGTTGTCAAACAAATGTTGCTTAAAAACTGGAATCCATAATTCCAGCAGGTTGTTATCTGTATTTCAGTCCGACCAGGAGGTTGTCCTAGAATAGACATTTTTTCTCAAATCAGGTAAGCGCCAGACTCCGAGGTATTTTAAAAAAATAAGCGCAGTCATATAATTGATATCTCGGAGTCTCGCCAGCTCGCTTACCGGAGCATTATTTTTTCAAAATAACACAGAGTTGGGCAGGTAAGCGAGGTACGAGACTCCGCAGAAATGGCATTCCTGGACAGCCTTCTTGGCCTTAACCCTTCGGGCGGTCAGGATGTATTTCGATATAATGCTCTCTATGCTGCGCCAGTCTGATCACGAAAATCTACGGCACCCTGTAACCAGTTACAATTACAGGGGTTAGCGAAGTTAGGACGCTTACCCCATGAGTAGT
>JANTFJ010000165.1 GCA_024763495.1 Desulfobulbaceae bacterium
GTGCCGTAGATTTTCGTGATCAGGTCGGCGCAGCGTATTAGTCATACGTAAGCCGGATTGATCGCGGAAATATGCGGTGCCCTGTGAGCAGTTACCCCTCAGGATAACTTAACAGGAGGAGCCCATGGGGGCTTATCGTCAGCAAAAAAAATCTTCCATAAAATTATCTGCTCAAGATAAGAAAATTCTTATTGTTGATGATGATCCGCAGATTCTTATCGGCCTGAAAAAAGTTGTCGCTAAACAGGGCTTTGAGACTGAAACCGCAGCGTCCGGCGAACTTGCTTTGAAGATTATTGAAGAGGCAAGTCCTTTTATGGTTCTTCTTGATCTCAGGTTGGATGGTTCACTTGACGGACTTGAGCTGCTGGCCATGATTAAAGAGTCTCGTCCGGAAATTAAAGTAGTAATGATCAGCGGACAGAGAGATATTCATGGCGTGGTTGAGGCGATGAAATCCGGTGCCCTTGATTATCTTGAAAAACCGGTTGATTTTACCCGCTTGATTGATATTTTGCAGTCCAGTCTCTCCCTTGACGCGAATCCATTTGCCGCCTGTGGCGATGTCCTTGATGATTTTATCCTCACTGACGATAAAATGCGCAAGATTGCCGAGATAATTCAGCGGCTTGCGCTTAAATCTGATATTACTGTTCTGGTTTTGGGGGAGAGCGGTACCGGTAAAAATTTTCTCTGCCGCAAAATTCACGAATTGAGCCCCAGAAAAGATTTCCCCTACGTTCAGATCGGCTGTTCAAATATCCCGGAAATGCTCTTTGAAAGCGAACTTTTTGGTCATGAAAAAGGTTCTTTTACCGATGCCAAGGCTGCCAAGAAAGGTTTGATAGAAATGGCTCAGGGGGGGACGGTTCTGCTTGATGAAATTGGTGAGATGCCTTATCCCTTTCAGGCCAAGATTCTAAGTCTGCTGGAGGAAAAACGTTTTCGCCGGGTAGGTTCCCTGCGGGATATTCATGCCGATGTTAAACTCCTGGCCGCAACCAATCGCAATCTGCATCAACTTGTTCAGGATAAAAAATTTCGGCTGGATCTTTTTTATCGGCTTAATGTCGCTACTATCGAACTTCCTCCCTTACGGGAAAGAATCAATGATATTCCCCTTCTTGTAAATATTTTTCTGAAAAATTTTGGCGAGAAGTATCAGTGTCCCGGTAAAATTGTTGCTCCGGCCGCTATGGAGATGTTGAAAAGCTACAGTTGGCCGGGGAATATAAGGCAGTTAAAAAATCTTATCGAAAAGATGGTTGTTTTGTCTGACGAGCAGGTGATAAGCATTGAGGAGCTGAGTTCCAACCTGTTGACCCAGCAGCAGGTAGAGGCGGAAAAGATGAATCAACCTGAAATGCCTGCTGATCTGTCCCTGGAGGCGATGGAGGAAAAATATATTCGAACTGCTATGAAGCTCTCCGGGGGAAATCAGCGAAAAGCCGCAGATTTATTAAAAATATCCAGGGATACTCTGCGATACAGATTGAAGAAACTTCAAATCAGATAGAGCTTCAGGCCCTTTGCCTTATATTCGTTCATTTGGCCCTGCGCCGCATACTGGTGCCATGTAAGCAGGGCAAAATGTCTATTCTCGGACAACCTCTCCGGCTGATGATATTAATTGTTTTGCCTGGAAAAATTCCTGATAAAATATTTTAGCTGAGATTTTTTTTGATGGTTTATTTTCTGGAAACAGAGACCAATTTTTATTCGCTGAGCAGATTCGCTGCCTTGGTCATTTCTCTGCCAGATTAATTTAACCGGCAGGTCGCTAACTCCCCAGAAATCTTCCTGGCAAAGAATGCTTATTTCCTCTGGTTGAAGCGATCTGTTTTTGTCATTGTCATAGCTTAGGGCAATCCCCCCCAGACTGACGTCATCTACTTGACAGACAATATGCTGTGAATTTGCCCAGGCCATCGCCTTTATATTGTGGGCAACCTTGAAGCGGACAAAGGCTCGTTTTTCTATTAAATCTTCCATGAAATGAGTTGAGTTAAGGTGTTTGTCAGAGGTGAAGTCATCATTTTTTATTGCAAAAAATGATCCGTATCTGTATTGCTGTAGATTATCTTTTTTACTCTCAAGTTTTTTTTAATTATCAGTTCCTTAATTATTGGTATTTTTATTGGTAGCCTTACACCGAAAAGACAGTTGCTCAACACAAAAACAATAGACTGAGAAATTCTTTTAAATTAGGTTGGTTATGTCTGCCGACTAGCTATTTTTATACTTCGGGGTGATGTTTAAAAGTTACTGGGAATCTTGAGGCATTTTCAGGTTTCAGCCGGGTAGTTTTTTTAAATTAGAGGAGAAGATTAATAAGACAAACATAACGGGAAATAAAATCAGGCGGCTGTCTCGCTGCCTGTAAATCAGGCATTTGGTGAATTTAGGGCCTTTTGCCGCAGCTGGGAGGCTGTTTGAGATACTTTTGGGTGTGTACTCCTGTGCAGGGACTGGTTTTCGGGTGTGGGCAATGTGCCGTCTGTAACCGTTCTCCAGTGCCTTAGATTCGTTCATTCGGAGTCTCGTCCCTCGCTTACATCTGGGCCAGGAGGCTGTCCGAGAATAGACATTTTTTCACAAATCAAGGCATTTTGAAAAAATAAGCATAGCCATATAGTTGATATTGCGAGCATTATTTTTTCAAAATAACACAGAGTTGGGGGAAAAGGGCATTCTCGGACAGCCTCCTAGGGCTGCCTATTACCCACATCTTTCTAATCCAAGCGGCCTATACTTAAGCCATTGAATTTTCGTAGTCAGCAAAAGAGACAAGTGGTCATCAGTGGACGGCTGACATGCTTGTAATTTGTTGATTTTGCGATAGGTACATTGTGGGTAACAGGCAGTCCTAGGGTACAAATAAACGAGGTAGGCGCAGGCACTGATATGAAGTATCTTTGAACAGTTACAGCAATTATAATGATAGCAGATTTAACCCCTGAAATAAAAAAGATGTTTTCCTGTCTTGCCCGTCAACTTTTTGCAGTGGCCAGGGTAGATCTCCGACTTCTTCGTTATAAACGGCAAAAGGTTTCAGGCAATTGGCAGGATTTGTTTCTAGCTCCAGTTGAAAGGAGTCAATTTGCCGGATTTCAGCTGGCTAAACGACAGAATGAATGGCTGGGAGGCAGAATCAGTGTTAAGGCGGCAGTTGCTTCTTTACGTGAAGAAGAGAATGTTGCCGGGCCTCAAATAATAGTATCGGTGGCTAAAAGCGGGCGGCCTTTTCTGGCAGACAGTTTTACTGTCGCGGACAGGGAAATCAGTATCTCTCTTTCTCACAGTAAAAATATTGCCGTGGGGCTGGCGGCCCCCTGTCTCTGCGGAATTGATATCCAGGAAATTCGACCTGTGGTGTCCCGGGTCAGGGAACATTTTTCAACTGCGGCTGAATGTGATCTCCTGGCCCAAAGTCCCGTAACCTCTTTTTTAACGCCTGATTTTCGTTTGAGTCTTCTCTGGGCCGCTAAAGAGGCATTGATGAAAACCTTTGATCTCTCTCCTTTATTGTTTTTTTCTGAAATTAATTTGAGAAGTGTTGAATCGGCGGCAAACTCCGGAGTGAGTTTTTTGTTTTCCTGTGAGCGGGATGGAGAGCTGCTCCCCATGAGTTGTCGGGTGTTTGCTTTTATAATCGAAAATTATGCCTTTGCCTGCTGTCTGCATGGAGTTGAGTGAAATGATTATCGAAGAGCTTGAAAAAATTTCTCTTTTCCAGGGGTTAACCCGGGAACATTACGCCGAGCTTGGCAAAATCGTGGTTGATCGGCAACTGCAGCGCGGTCAGTTTATTTTTTATGAGGGTGATGATGCTGCCGGCTTTTATGTTGTTATTTCCGGTAGGGTAAAAATTTATAAATTATCCTTTGAAGGCAAGGAGCAGATTCTTCACATCCTGGGGCAGGGAGAACCCTTTGCCGAGGTAGCGGTTTTTTCAGGTACGGTATATCCTGCTAATGCCATGGCCCTGGAAAAAAGCAGAATTTTCTTCTTTGCCAAGGATGCTTTTGTCCGGCTTATCGGTCAAAACCCCTCTCTGTCCATGAATATGCTGGCCACTCTTTCCCTGCGGTTAAAGCAGTTTACTCATATGATTGAGGCCCTGTCTTTAAAAGAGGTGCCTGGCCGCCTGGCTGCTTATTTACTTTTGTTAAGCAGGCAAAATGAGAGTAATAAGTCAGTAAAGCTGAATGTTACCAAGACCCAGTTAGCCAGTCTTCTGGGGACTATTCCGGAAACCCTCTCCCGGATTTTGACCAGGATGAATAAACAGCAGTTTATAGAGAGCAGGGGGGCGGCAATTACCCTGCTTGACCTTGACGGCCTGAATGATCTGGCCAATGGTTTGAGGAAATTATAGCCCTGGGAGATTGTCCGAGAATTAACCTTCCCTGATTTTCAACTTCAGGTTGCAGGCACAGCCGGCCTTAAACATACAGAGGTTCAATTTTGTGTAACGGGCATGCGTCGCAGAGAGGATTATTTTTTTTGCAGAATTCTTTGCCCAGCCTGACCAGCAGGGCGTGATATTCGTTGAATAACCGGCTGTCGTGCGGCAAATTTGTCATGAACAGTTCCTGCATTTCAGTATAATCGGTTTCCTCGCCGACCAGGCCGTGACGAAGTAGAACCCGCCAGGTATAGGTATCAATGACAAAAATGGGTTTTTCCCCGGCGTAAAGCAGGATGGAGTCAGCGGTTTCCGGCCCGATCCCTTTGACGGTTAACAGCTTTTGCCGCAGGCTTATTGTATCTTCGTTAAAAAAATCGGCCAGAATTTTATCTTCGGAATAATTAGGGTCAGCTTCGCAGATCAGCAGGTCAAGCAGATTTTTCAGTCGTCTGGCCTTGAGATTGTAATAACCGGAAGGTTTGATTTTTTCGGCCAGCACTTCCCGGGGCAGGGCGTGTAAAAGCGGAAGAGAAAGAAGATTGTCTTCTTTAAGGTTATCCAGGGCGCGGCTGACATTCTGCCAGTTGGTATTTTGAGTCAGAACCGCGCCGACAATTACCTCAAAAACCGAATCAGCCGGCCACCAGTGTTGGGGGCCGAAATGATCATGGAGAATTTTATAAATTTTTTGCAGGTCAGCCACAGCTAGAATCTATTCAGGAGGTCAGTAGTCATGAGTTTAACAGAAAAACTGACCTTTTTTAATCCGAACGAATAAAGAAAAGATAAACCAGAATCCCTATAGCGCCAACTCCAACTCCAGCTACGGGCAGCACCTTGTCCAGCTGCAGTTCACCATTGATAATCATGCCCTCGGCATATGGACTTCCGGAAAAAAGCCACAACCCGATACATAGGAAAAGAATAACCAGATTGTTAACTGCCTGTTTGTAGAGCCAGTAAAGAACAAGTATAATAAGGGGAACTATGAACCAGGCGTTAGTCGCTAAGCCCTTGTAGTCGACTTCCCGAATCTGTTCAATTATATTGGTGCTATGGATAAAATCTATAATCGGTGCTAAGAAATCAGCCATAATTACAACTCCTTGCCAGAGGTTATAGCCTGTTACGTAATTATTTCATAGTAACCGTTCTCCAGGGAGCAAATTTTTGCAAAATTGAAGGCACTGGAGAACGCTTACAGACTGGAGTTATATCTAAACAAGTAGCCCAGCCCCGGTGAACGGTTATTTTTTTACGGTAAACGCTTACTGTTTTTCTGCCGTGGCCTTTTTGTAAACTTTGATAGCGCAGTAGGAGCCGCACATGCTGCAGGCATCACCGGTGTAGGAATTACCTTCTTCCCGGTACTGCCTGGCCTTGTCAGGGTCAAGGGATAAATCAATTTGTCCCTTCCAGTCCAGCTGGTTACGACATCCAGCCATGGCAATATCCTTATCTATGGCACCTGGTACCCCTTTGACGATATCAGCGGCATGAGCGGCAATCCGGGAGGCGATAACCCCCTCCCGAACATCATGGGGATTGGGCAGTTTCAGATGTTCCGCCGGGGTAACATAGCAGAGATAATCAGCCCCGGCCGCAGCGGCGATCGCCCCGCCGATGGCCCCGGTGATATGGTCGTAACCGGGAGCAATATCAGTGACCAGCGGCCCCAGGACATAAAAGGGCGCGCCATGACAGAGGCGTTTCTGCAGCAGCATATTGGCCTTGATCTGAT
>JANTFJ010000166.1 GCA_024763495.1 Desulfobulbaceae bacterium
GTATGCGGCGCAGGCCCAACTGAACTAATCTAAGGCACTGGAGAACGCTTACAGACTGGAGTTATAAGTAAACAAGTAGCCCCCGGTGAACGGTTACCTAATCTTAGCTGATTAATTACTATAATTGAATAGTAACTACTCACACGGTAAAGTTGATAAATATACAAAAACAATGAACTGTAACTGTTTACAGGGTGCCGGAGATTTTCATGAGCAGACTGGTGCAGCGTATGTAGTTATACGAAAACCTGTCTGCTCATGGAAAGATTCGGTGCCCCTGTGAGCAGTTACATTGAATAGTTACTAAAACTGGAGTTTAATCATGGGACAAGCAGCAGTACCGAAGGGTGCGGCGGAAAACAATAGAACGGGAAGCGTGATGGTGGTTGGCGGCGGCGTTGCCGGTATCCAGGCAGCTCTTGATCTTACAGAGCTTGGCTATTATGTCTACCTGGTGGAAAAATCAGCCTCAGTGGGCGGGGCCATGGCGCAATTGGACAAGACATTTCCCACCAATGACTGTTCGCTCTGAATTTTAGCGCCTAAGCTTGTTGAGGCCGGTCGGTCTCCAAATATTGAAATTCTTAGTAACGCTGATTTGTTGACACTTGATGGTGAACCTGGGGATTTTTCCGCGAAACTTCAGATTAATCCCCGTTATATTGATCCGGATAAATGTACGGCCTGTGGACTCTGTACAACTTACTGTCCGCGGCACATGGTTGATGATTATAATGAAGGTCTGGCAATTACCCGGCCTATTCATATTGATTATCCCCAGGCGGTTCCGGCTACTTATTTTATTGATCCTTCCGCCTGCCTGTATTTAAAGCATGATACCTGCCAGATCTGTGTACCTGTGTGTAGCAGTAATGCCATTGATTTTTCACAAAAATCCTTTGAGCGTGAGTTAAATGTCGGGGCGGTTATCATGTCGCCGGGCTTCAGCCGGGTGCCGGAAAGCGCGTTAACAAAGTATAATTACGGCAACCATCCTGATGTAGTAACTTCTCTTGAGTTTGAAAGACTGCTCAATCCATCCGGGCCTTTCAAGGGTGAGGTTCGCTGTCTCTCCGACCGCCGCCATCCCAGGAAGATTGCCTTTATTCAATGTGTCGGTTCCCGTGATATTGGTTGCGATAACGGTTATTGTTCGTCTGTCTGCTGCATGTACGCCATTAAAGAGGCCATGGTTGCCAAAGAGCATGATCCTGAATGTGAAATTACTATTTTTTACATGGATATGCGAACCCAGGGAAAGGATTTTGACGCCGCTCAACAGCGGGCCGTAGATCAGTTCGGCATTAAATTTGTCCGGGCTAAGGTCGCTGATGTCATGCCCTGGGGTAAACAGCTTAAATTGACTTATTCCACCCTGGATGAGAGTCATCGTTTTGATCCTTTTGACATGGTAGTGCTTTCCGTTGGCCTTGAAGCCCCGAAAAGCGCGAAAAATCTAGCAAAATTAGCTGGTTTTGAGCTGAACAAATACGATTTCTGTGCCACAACTTCCTTTGCTCCTCTGGCCACCAGCCGGGAAGGAATTTTTGTTGCCGGCGCCTTCCAGGGGCCCAAGGATATTCCTGAAAGCGTTACCCAGTCCAGTGCGGCTGCCGGTGTGGCCGCAGCCCTGCTTAAAAAACAGCGGGGCAAGGGCATAGTTCATAAATCATATCCTGATGAACAGCCGGTAACTGCTGATGATGAGGTAAGGATCGGCGTTTTTGTCTGCCATTGCGGAATCAATATCAGCAGTACGGTTGATGTGCATAAGGTTGATAATTATGCCGGTGATATGGAAAACGTGGTCTACCATAGTGACAGCCTCTACAGCTGTTCCCAGGACGCCCAGGAAGTTCTAAAGGAAAAAATCAAAAAACATAAATTAAACCGAGTAGTTATTGCCGCCTGCTCCCCCCGTACCCATGAGCCTCTTTTCCAGGAGACCTTAAAGGATGCGGGCCTAAATAAATGTCTTTTCGAGATGGTCAATATCCGTGATCAATGTTCCTGGGTACATGCCAACGAGCCTGAGGCAGCCACAACAAAATCCATGGATCTGGTACGTATGGGCGTGGCCAAGGCACGTCTCAGCAAGCCGTTGCCCGAACAGACAGTGCCGGTTAATAACCAGGCCCTGGTTCTTGGCGGCGGTGTTGCCGGCATGGTAGCGGCTGAAAGTCTGGCTGACCAGGGATTTCACTGCTATCTTGTGGAAAGGGGGGAAAAACTTGGCGGTCATCTGCAGAAGATGAAATCAACTCTGTCTGGTGAAAACACGGTTGATATGCTGAAAAAGATGGTGGCCAGGGTTAATAAACATAAAAAGATTGATGTTTTGACCAATGCTGAATTTGATTCTGTTCACGGTTTTGTCGGTAATTTTTCTTCGGTTATCAAGTCTGGAAAAGGTAAAAAGCAAAAAGAAACAACCATTGATCACGGGGTGATTATTATTGCCACCGGCGGTCGGGAGCATCGGCCTGACAAGTATCTGCTTGGTAAATCGAAAAAGGTTATAACCCAGCAGGAGCTGGAGACTCGTTTGGCCGGTCGGGCTAAGAATCGCGCTCCCGGTACGGTAGTTATGATCCAGTGCGCCGGTTCCCGGGGCGATGATCTCCAGTATTGCAGCAAGGTATGCTGCAGCCAGGCGGTCAAAAATGCCTTGAAGATAAAGCAAATTAATCCCGCGTCCCAGGTAATTGTTCTTTACCGCGATATGCGGACTTATGGGTATGCTGAAGACAGCTATCGTGAGGCTCGAGAAAAAGGTGTTATTTTTACGCCATATACCATTGAACAGAAACCATTGGTGGAGAAAAAAGGGAATAAACCCATTGTCTCCTATTTTGATCCCATTCTCCGGGAAGATGTTATAATTGATCCTGACCTTATAGTTTTGAGCGTCGGCGTTGTTCCTGAGGGCACAAAAGAATTATCCAGGCTGCTTAAGGTTCCGGTCAATGCCAATGATTTTTATCTTGAGGCTCATGTCAAGCTGCGACCTGTTGAGCTGCCGGTTGACGGCGTTTATGTCTGCGGTCTGGCCCATTCGCCCAAACCATTGGATGAAATTATTGTCCAGGCCCAGGCCGCGGCAGCCAAGGCGGCAATCCCGTTGGTCAGGGGCCATGTTTCAGTTGAGCCTATTGTGTCCTCTGTTGATCCGGAGATCTGTATCGGCTGCGGTATCTGTGCCAGTCTCTGCCCCTATCAGGCAATTCAAATCAAGAAGGTAGGTAAGAAACGGAAAGCTGAAACAATTGCCGCGTCATGTAAAGGGTGCGGGATATGTGCCTCCCGTTGTCCTACTTTTGCCATAACCATGGGTGGTTTCACCAGAGCCCAGATAAATTCCCAGATTGAGGCCTTTGGCGCTGCAACTGAGTAAGAGGTATAGATAAGATGAGTGAAGATTTTAATCCAAGAATTCTCGGGTTTCTCTGTAACTGGTGCTGCTATGCCGCGGCCGATGCTGCTGGGGTTTCCCGTTATCAATATCCGCCTAACCTGCGGACTATCCGGGTCATGTGTACCGGCAGAATTGACCCTTCTTTTATTTTAAAAGCCTTTGCTGAAGGGGCTGACGGCATATTTACCGGGGGCTGACAACTTGGTGAATGTCATTACCAGTTTGGTAATTATGATGCTCTTGGAGTGAATGGCCTGGTGCAGAAGGTGCTGGAGGATATTGGCGTAAATCCTGTTCGTTATGACCTGAAATGGGCATCGGCAGCAGAAGCACCACGTTTTGTTAAATTGATAACTGATTTTACTGCCCAGATTAAAGAGCTTGGCCCTCTGGGACAGTCCGAAGGTATTGCCGCGGATGAGATAAAAAAACGGATTGAACAGGCTCTTGAACTGGTTAACAGTAGAAAACTGCGGGTAAGCTTTGGAAATGTAACCAAAACACTGCGTAAGGATCAGGATTACAGCGAGACCCATATTGCTGAACTTGTTGACTTAAAGTTGAGCAAGGCAATCGGAGCCGGGTTGAGTTAATCCAGCCTGCCTGATTTAAGCTTTTTATCGGCTGCCCCAGGTTCTCTTTTCCCCCTATCCTGGATTATTGTAACTACTCATGGGGTGAGCGCCTAATGAGTGCAAATCTCTGTATTTGTAACTTTTCAGGCCGGGCCGAAAAACTGCCACAATTACTGTGTGTTGTAACTGCGTATATGTGCTTTAGCCTGTTTTCGATCAGGCTGGCGCAGCATACTGGTGCATATGTAAGACAGTATGATCGGACGTAGATGGAATGCAGCTGAATAGTTACTAAGGGGCTCGGTCAGCAACCTTGGCCTAAGGTGATAATAAAGTTTGTAGGAGCACCACCCCAAGGGCATTTCCTCCGGGCACCCAGCCCTCTGGGCGATTCGTGCTATGAGCTTTGCTCCATGTTTTATCGCCCAGGGGGCTGGGCTCCTACAGGGGGAAAGGGTTTTCCCTGATTTTGGGCAATACCCGCATTAGTATTAAATAATCCGGGGTTGGTAGGTAGGGCATTCTCGGACATTCTCCTGGCCCGGATAAACTGGAAGGTAACTGCTCACAGGGCACTGAACGGAGTCGGAGTTTATGCCCCTGTTTTTAAGGGTGCTTACCTCTTCTCGGAATCAGCCTGTCTTGCATAGCATTAGTATGCGGCGCCGGTCTGATCGCTAAAATCTTCGGCACCCTGTAAACGTAACCGTTCACCAGGGAGTAAATCTTTGCAATATTTAAGTCTCTCAGCGTTTACCAGCAATTCTATTGCCGGATTGCATTATATAGTAACAAAAATTTCCTGTATCGATCCTGGGCTGCCATTTTCCCTGATATAAATCCCGGTTTCACTTATGCTGCCGAGTTGTTCGTTGTTCTGGCTGGTTAATTGAAAGGTGGTTTGTGTTGGTTCAAGATAAAGTGCGCCTATGTTCATTTCCTTTAAGCCTGCCAGGTAATTTCCCTTAGTGCTATCCTGAATCCAGACCCGTAATTTGTCGTAGACAGGATCTTTTTCATCCAGCCATTTGTTATTGTCACTGTCATAAGTGGACAATTCAGCAAAACCGTTGCCGCTTTTCGGACCGAATAATTCTCTACCGTTGTCAATCCTGCCGTTGTCATTAAGATCAAGAGCCAGGTAGCCACTGCCTCTACCCAGCCTGGCTATTTTTTCCTCCCGTCCATCGTTATCAAGGTCAAAGGCAAATTTTGCGTCAGTTAATTCTGCTGCGGATCCGCCAAAATTTATTACCAGGGGATCTACTGATTTTGCGTCTCCAGCCCGGATGTGGATTGCGGTTTCCTGATAAAATTCGCGGGACATGGCCAACTCAAGCTGAAAATTTATTTCTCTACCGTCAACAGTCTTTATAGTGCCGTCAGCCTTGAATTTGGTTTCTTCCTGTTCATGGTAACTGTCAAGATAATCATAGGAAAGACCCCATCCGGCTCCCTTATTTTTACCTGGCGTTTCAACAACATCCCCGGAGTTGTCAGGTTTGATTTCAAACTTGCTTATCTTTATTTTTTTGCCGGTAAGTTTTTCCAGTATTAGACGCATTGCCCTGATTTTTGGGTTTTCTCCGTTTTCATCAGTAGTCTCAACCGCTATCGCCTGGCTTCCAGTATTTTTGGCAGCTAAGAAAACAGCGGATGGGGATAAATCCAGCCGGTCTTCCCTGTTGGTTAAAGATGGCCCGCTCTCTTGGTTATCCTGTCCCCCAATCCATAAATCCAGTTTTTCTTCATGGATTTTTTCCTTATTAAAGCTGTGAATTCCGGTCAGTTGTATTGTCGACTGAGCTATACGCATGATGTAACCTTTACTGAATAGTTATTGTGCATGCCTAAGTGTGCTTGTATTTTGTCGTTATAATAATGTATTTGCCTATGATTCATTTTTAGTAGGAGCCCAGCCTTCTGGGCGATAAAACATGGAGCAAAGCTCATCACATGAATCGCCCAGAGGGCTGGGCTCCTACAAAAACAATCCGTGCTTAAATCGGGTTAACCGAATGTTTACTATTATTGTAGCGTAAGCGCTCCATGAACACCACCCTGCACCCGTTTAAACGCCGCGATATACCTGATGTATTATCGCGAGCGTTGAAACGGGCACATGGCGGCA
>JANTFJ010000167.1 GCA_024763495.1 Desulfobulbaceae bacterium
GCCATGTGCCCGTTTCAACGCTCGCGATAATACATCAGGTATATCGCGGCGTTTAAACGGGTGCAGGGTGGTGTTCATGGAGCGCTTACCCTGTGAGCAGTTATAAAAGTAAATAATGAACGGATGGAAATTCTGATTGTCAAAACCAGCGCTATCGGTGATGTAACCCATACTTTACCTGCCCTTAACTGCCTGCGGCAAAAATATCCTGAGGCCCGGATAACCTGGCTGGTGGAAGAGTCGGCAGCCGACCTGGTCAAGGGGCATAAAGCTCTTGACCGGGTATTGATTTCTAAAAGAAAAAAATGGTTTAAAGAGCTGCGCTCCGGTAAACGACTGCCGGCCCTGAAAAAAATAATCAATTTTGTCAAAGAGCTGCGAGAGGTAAAGTTTGATCTGGTTATTGATTTCCAGGGGTTATTAAAAAGCGGTGTGCTGGTGGGCCTGGCCAGAGGCGGGCGCAAGGTTGGCTTTGGCCGGGGAATGCAGCACGCTGAATGCAGTTATATTTTTTTAAACGAGCGGCTTCCCGCGGTTGATATGGACGTTCATGCCCTTGACAGGGAATTATTGTTGCTTAAAGGAATCGGGGTGGAATGCGGCGAGATTAATTTTGCCGTTCCTGTCAGCGGCGATGACCGAAAACAGGCAGGAGAACTGCTTGGCGGCGAGGTAAAGGAAAGAAACAGGCCGCTGGTAGCAGTTAATCCTCAGACAAAATGGCCCACCAAGCTCTGGGACAATAAAAAGTTTGCGCTGGTTGCCGACCGCCTGGCCGGGCAGGGCTGCCTGGTGTTTTTTACCGGTGCCCCGGAGGACAGGAAAGTGATTGCTGAAATTCAGGCCGATATGACGGAAAAGTCTTTAAACCTTGCCGGTAAATCAAGCCTGAAAATTCTGGCCGCGCTTTATGAAACGGCGGATCTGGTTATCTCTACCGATACCGGCCCCATGCATATTGCCGCCGCGGTAAAGACCCCGGTGGTGGCTCTTTTCGGCCCGACCGCACCCTGGCGTACCGGCCCCTATGGCGATATTCATCAGGTACTCCGCACAGGAGCTGCCTGCAGTCCCTGTTTTAAGAAAGAGTGTCCCCTGGGAAACAGGGCCGAGCAGAAAAAATGCATGAATGACATTACCGTCGAGCAGGTCAATGCGGCAGTTGCCCGGATTATGCGTTATTCACAGACCAGCTAAATTCGGTATATCACAGGGTTGAAGGCAGCGTTCAATAAAGTACACCTGGGAGGCTGTCCGAGAATAGCGAACCTACTGCAAAATCGGATAAATTGGCCTATTTTTCCGCTAATTTTCTTTAAATAGCGCTGCTATTCGCAGAAAATGACCGAAAAAATGGTCTAAATTCTCCAATTTTTCGCTACGGCTTCTATTCTCGGACAGCCTCCCAGGCAACAGATTCATAACTGTAAGGGATTCAGGAACACCGCCATGTACGTGGAGGGTGGTGTTCATGGAGCGCTTACGCCGGATTGATCACGAAAAGAGCCGTTGCCCGGTGAGCAGTTACCATATTCTTTTGTTAATAGCAGAAATAAATTGACAAGACTAAAAGACATACGTTATAAAGTCAGTTTGTTTTAATTCTTATCTATCAGTAAATAAATTGTAACTATTCAGCAAGAGGGTGAGATTTTACCCTTAACTCTGAACTGTAACTGTTCAGATGTGCTTCATATCTGTTCATCTGGAACTTCGAAACATATTAATGTTATTCGAGAAGGCTCAAATGGGCGAAGATGGCATGTAGCTGAATAGTGTAACTACTCATGGGGTAAGCGTCCTAACTTCGCTAACCCCATGCAATTGTAACTGCTTACAGGGTGTCGTAGATTTTCGTGATCAGGTCGGCGCAGCGTATTAGTCATACGTAAGCCGGATTGATCGCGGAAATATGCGGTGCCCTGTGAGCAGTTACTGAATAGTTATAATAAATTAACAGTAAAATTTTGGAGTAATCATGATTGAGGTTGAAGTACGAGGAGACATCGAATACGCCATTCGTCAATTAAAGAAAAAATTGCAGATGGATGGGATGAAAAAAGAATTAAAACGCCGCGAGTATTACGAAAAACCAAGCGTTAAGAAACGGCGTAAACAGGCTGAAGCCAAAAGAAAATTACGCAAACTTATTTATCGCATGAGAAGAGAAGGGTAGTTGCTCTTTTCCGGATGAATAACAGGCAGGGAAAAAGCAGCAGTTTGTCTCCTGAGTCATCTCCCCGGTCAGCCGCAGAAACTCCGACTCAAATAAAGTATTGTCAGCAGCTTGCCGAGTGGCAGGATATCTTTTTAGATTATCTGGCCGCTGAGAAAAGACTGGCCGCCAATACCATTCGCTCTTATTATTTCGACCTGACTTCATTTATAGATTTTTTTTCCACCAGTCATTCTCGTAAAAGCCGGGTTACCTCCGGTATTTTACGGGAATACCTGACCTCCTGCCGACAAAACAACATCGCGAGCCGCAGCATTTCCCGGAGGATTTCCACCTTACGTTCTTTTTTTCGTTTTTTAGTGACTGAAAGATTGATCAGCGAAAATCCTGCCGCGGTTCTTGATCTTCCCAGGCCCGGCCATACTCTGCCTGAAGTCTTAACCGTGGCCGAGGTTACCAGGCTGCTGACCGACCCTGAAGAAACAACCCCGCTTAATTTACGAAACAGTGCCATGCTTCATCTGCTCTATGCCACGGGTATGCGGGTTTCCGAACTGGTAAATATGGAAATTCCCGCTATAAATTTAACCAGCGCTTATGTCAGGGTACTGGGCAAGGGCAGCAAGGAAAGGCTGATCCCCTTTGGCAAAACCGCAAAAGAAAAAATAAATGACTATCTCCGCGCCGGTCGTCCCCGGCTGCTTAAAACCAGGTTTTCCGACTTTCTTTTTGTTACCGGGCGGGGTAAAAACATGACCAGGCTTCGTTTCTGGCAGATAATCCGGGAACGAGCCCTGGCCGCAAAAATCAGCCGGGAGATAAGTCCTCATGTCCTTCGTCATTCCTTTGCCACCCATCTGCTGGAACATGGGGCTGATCTCCGCTCAGTGCAGATGATGCTCGGCCATTCCGATATAACCACCACCCAGATATATACCCATGTGGACAGCCGCCGCCTGAAAGCCCTTCATCAGCGTTTTCATCCCCGAGGGTAATTTTCAGCATGGATGTCATTACTACCCACCTTAACGCTGATTTTGACGGCACTGCCTCCATGCTGGTCATTAAGAAATTATATCCCGAGGCCATCCTGGCCTTTCCCGGCTCCCAGGAAAAAAATGTCAGGGAGTTTCTTGTCCAGTCAGATCATGTCTATGAATTTCATCGTTTGAAAAATATTGAGATGGCTGAAATCAGCCGTTTGATCATAGTTGATACCCGGCAGTCGGCCAGGATAGGTAAATTTCAGCAGTGCCTGGATAATCCCGGTCTTAAGATTCATCTTTATGATCATCATCCTGACGCGGTCGGTGATCTCAAGGGTGAGGTGGAAGTGGTAAGACCCGTGGGCGCGACCGCCACCGTGCTTGCCGAGCTTTTCCAGGAAAAGCATATAAGTATTAACCCTGATGAAGCCACCCTGCTGGCCATGGCACTCTATGAAGATACCGGTTCCTTTAATTTTAATACCACTACTGCCAATGATTTGCGGGCAGCGGCCTGGCTGTTTGAGCATAATGCCAATATTGATGTTGTCTCCCAGGTAATCAGCCAGGAGCTGACCTCTGCACAGGTTTCTCTCCTCCATAAACTGGCAAAATCAGCTACCAGTTACCATCTCCAGGGTATTGATATTACCGTGGCCCGTATTGCCCTGGCTGAATATGTTGATGAATTTGCCCTTATCGTCCGGCGCTTCATGAACATGGAAAATCTTGATGTTCTCTTTGCCCTGGCCTCCATGGGAGAACGCATCTATATTATTGCCAGGAGTCGGCTGCCGGAAGTTAATGTGGGTAAAATTGCCGCTGATCTTGGTGGTGGCGGTCATGCCTCAGCCGCTTCGGCAACTATCCGGGACATGACCCTGATTGAGACCGAAGAAAAATTGATCCGCCTGCTCCATAAGCATGTCCGGCCCGAAAGCCTGGCCAGGGAACTGATGTCATCGCCGATTATCTCTGCCGGGCCGGAAATTTCAATTAACGAGGCCAGTCGGATTTTGATCCGTTATTCTATTACCGTGCTGCCTATTCTGGAGGATAAAGATAAAATTATCGGCCTTATTTCCCGGCGGGAGGCGAGCAAGGCCATTTTTCATGGTCTTGGTGATCTGCCGGTTACCGAATTTATGACCACTGAGTTTGAAACCCTGCGGCCTGACGCGACTCTGGCTGAAATACAGCGTTTGATAATTGAGAATCGTCAGCGTTTTATTCCTGTTGAGGAAAATAACATGCTTGTCGGGGTTATTACTAGAACCGACTTGTTTAACCTGTTGATAAATGATCAGACCTATCTGCCGGAGCTGGCGGAAAATCAGAATCATCCCTCTGTGGAACGGCAGCGAAATCTTAATAATCTCATGATTCAGACCCTGCCCCGGAAAATGGTTGTCCTGCTCCGGACTATTGGCGAGGTAGCGGAGAAAAATGATTGCGCCGCTTACGCGGTAGGAGGTTTTGTCCGGGATCTGCTGCTTCATGTTAAAAATTTTGATCTTGATGTGGTGGTGGAGGGTGACGGGATTGGTTTTGCCAGAAAACTGGCGGAACATTTCCAGGCAACCCTTCGCGTTCACGCGAAATTTAATACCGCGGTTATCAAGCTGCCTGATGGCTTTAAAATAGATATTGCCACGGCCCGGCTGGAATATTATGAATATCCGGCAGCCATGCCCACGGTGGAACTAAGTTCCATTAAGCTTGATCTTTATCGTCGTGATTTTACCATCAATGCCATGGCGCTTAATCTTAATCCCGGCAAATTCGGGATACTGGTTGATTTTTTTAATTGTCAGAATGACCTTAAAGACCGGCAGATCCGTATTCTTCATAATTTAAGTTTTGTCGAAGATCCTACCCGTATTTTCCGGGCCATCCGTTTTGAGCAGCGGATGGGCTTTAAACTTGGTAAACATACGGAGCGCCAGATTAAAAACGCGGTGCGTCTGAATCTCCATGATCATTCATTTGGCCGCCGGTTTTACCTGGAAATAAAGATAATTCTTTCTGAAGAGAATCCCCTGTCGGCAATTCGGCGGATGCAGCAGTTTGATCTGTTGAGATTTTTAAGTCCCCGCCTGCAACTTGATCCCCGGCTGGAACAGATTCTCGAAGAAGCGCAACAGGCGGTGTCCTGGTACAGGCTGCTTTATCTTGAAAAAAAATTCAGGCAGTGGATTACTTTTATCCTGGCCCTGATGTCGCGGATCAAGGCCCGTGATCTTTATGATTTCTGTCGAAAATTTGAGGTGCCTGAGCGTTACGCTCAACTTATTATTCGGGAGCGTATCGCGGCCAGCAGGATAATCAGAAGCCTGGAACGGCGCAAGCTCCTGCGGGCCAGTGAGATTTACTGGCTGCTCCAGGGCATGAGCCATGAAGGGCTGCTTTACTTAATGGCCCTGTGCCGGAACAAAATCGGCAAACAGGCTGTCTCTCAGTATGTTACTACTTTAAGACATGTCAAGACTCATATCCATGGTGATGACTTGAAAAAAATGGGTTATAAACCAGGGCCGATTTATCAGACAATTCTTAATCATCTGCTGGAGGCGTCCCTGGATGGCCTGGTCAGCACCAGGGCAGAGGAAGTTAAACTTGTCGAGGAAAAATATCCATTAGGCGCTTAGTCCCTTAGAATTAATTTTCATGTTTTTTACACCCTTCAAGGGGGTACTGAAAAGAGTGGCAAGTAATTAAAAACTTTCTGTAACTACTCATCGGGCAAGCGTCCTAACTTCGCTAACCCCTGTAATTGTAACTGGTTACAAGATGCCGTAGATGTTCGTGATAGCGATCAATAAACCACACCTTGACTTTTGAGAAGGCACGGCCTGTAAGCGTTTAGGGATGCCGCCATGTGCCCGTTTCAACGCTCGCGATAATACATCAGGTATATCGCGGCGTTTAAACGGGTGCAGGGTGGTGTTCATGGAGCGC
>JANTFJ010000168.1 GCA_024763495.1 Desulfobulbaceae bacterium
GCAATGGCTGCCAGGATACCGATAATGGCGACAACAATCATCAATTCGACAAGGGTAAAGCCTTTTTGATCCTTTTTTTTCATTTGGTTTAGTAATGTAATCATTGTAAACCTCCTTTGGTTTGTCCTGCTGGTTAATATTCTCTGTAGTGAAGCTGTTTGTTTATATTTGATTTTCTTTTAAAGCCAATTCCGTGCCATGCCCTGACATTTTTAAAATTTTTTTTATTTATCTAATTTTATTGATAAATTTTAAAGTGAACAGCGTATGATCTATCGTGATATATTCAGGACATGATTTTCACAAGGAACCAACTGACAATTTTTGTCATCGATTGAACAATTTTTGTCAGTGGAAGGGGGGCATTTTGTTCAGGCTTGATATTAACAGATATCCATAATATAAAGGAAGCAATGCTGTCAGGTAACGCTTCGCGCAACCTGACCTACGGGGTTCATCACCATGACATGAGCATGGTACCTGTGCAGGTCATGGTGGGAGCGGAGCGAGTGCCATGACATTTATGCTGCCAGGTAACGCTTCGCGCAACCTGACCTACGGGGTTCATCGCCATGGCGTGAGCATGGTACCTGTGCAGGTCATGGTGGGAGCGGAGCGAGTGCCATGACATTTATGCTGTCAGGTAACGCTTCGCGCAACCTGACCTACGGGGTTCATCGCCATGGCGCGAGCAGGGTACCTGTGCAGGTCATGGTGGGAGCGGAGCGACTTCCATGACATTTATGCTACCAGAATATTTACAAAATTAATGACCAATTCATTTGCCCAGAGAACCGTCTTTCGTCTTTATCAACTGGCATGGAGTGCGGCTCTGCCGATTTTACACCGCAACCTCCGCCTGCGCCGGGGATGGGAGCAACGATTGCTGAAACAAAAAATTCAGCCCGGCGAATTGTGGATACAGGCGGCTTCAGTGGGAGAATCATACCTGGCCGGGGAAATTGTCCGCCGCCTGAACCCGGAGAAACGAATAAAAATCTTACTGACATCAAATACCAGCCAGGGTATGGAAATCCTGGAAAAAACCCGACGACGTGCCATGCGCTCGGAACTAAACCTGGAAGTTAAAACCAGCTATTTCCCCTTTGATCAGCCGGCAATAATGGCTCGGGCTCTGGCTGCCATCCGTCCCCGCCTGATTGTTCTCCTGGAAAGTGAACTCTGGCCGGGCCTGATGGCGGCAAGCAAGCTGCAAAAAATTAAAATTGCTGTGGTTAACGGCAGGATCAATGAAAAAAGTCTGAAACGCTATAAAATCTGGCCGTCTTTATGGCGTAATCTCCGCCCTGATAAAATCCTGGCTATCTCCCAAAATGATATGGCCCGTTTTGCGACTCTTTTCGGGCCTGAAGTTGTCGAAAGCATGAATAATATAAAATTTGACCGGGTAAATGAGCTGGGACTTGCCGCCGGTCGGGTTAACCCCTTAAGCGCGATGATCGGCCCGGAGGAACGGCTGGTGGTGCTGGGCTCGGTCAGGGAAGAAGAAGAAAAAGATATTACCTGGCTGATAAAAAATATTATGCGGAAAGCGCCAGACACGATTATTGGTCTTTTTCCCCGGCACATGCACCGTTTAAAATCATGGCAAAAATCATTGGCCCGCATTTCCCTGCCCTGGCTGTTACGATCAGATATTCACGATCAGGTAAAAAGCGGCACTGTTGTTCTCTGGGATGTAATGGGCGAACTTTCTCCGGCTTATGCTATTGCCCAGGCCGTCTTTGTCGGCGGCAGCCTGGCTCCGGTGGGCGGTCAAAATTTTCTTGAACCGCTGACCTGCGGCATAAGGCCGGTAATAGGGCCGCACTGGACTAATTTTGCCTGGATTGGCCGGGAAATTATTCGCCTGGGACTGGTGACCGAGGTCGAAACCCGGCAGGCACTGAAAGATATTTTGTTGAGAGAGTTAAACCGTCCTTTACAGCGGCAGGAAGTCAGGCAGGCGGTAATTGCTTATGTCCGCAGCCGTCAGGGCGGAACCCGGCAGGCATGTCAGGTAATAAAAGAATTACTGTAACTGCTCACAGGGCACCGCATATTTCCGCCATCAGCCCGGTTTACGTATGACTAATACGCGGTACCGGTCTGATGACGAAAATCTATCGGAGTCTCCCTCCGGTCGCTTACCTGCACCCTGTAAACAGTTACAAATACTGGGATTTGCAATCATTAGGTGTAAATATTCGGGTTGGGTAAAATCTACCCTTCTCTACCCCTTTATTAAATGTTCGGATAGTGCCCCAGATTTGTTCGTTTCGGCGTGTTCACTATAGTATACTATGTGAATCACGCCTAAACGGGCGAAGGGGGGGTGCTAGCCGAACATTTACCATTAGGTGCTTGCCCTATGAGTAGTTACGAATTACTTACATCTTAAATAAGTAAACTTTAAATACGTGTTTATGAAATTAGCCTTTCTAATTAATAACTTCTATCCATATGGCGGACTGGAAAAGAACTTTTTGCGTATTGTTCGGGCCTGCGCGGATAATGGCCATGACATAAAAATTTTTACAATGTCATGGCAGGGAGATAAACCTGAAAACGCGGAAATCATTTTATTGGCCGGAAAAGGGCTGACCAATCATGGCCGGGCCCGCTCTTTTATCAATCAATTTCACAGCCGCATAAACCACCCCGATTTTGATCTTATTGTCGGCTTCAATCGACTGCCCGGACTTGATCTCTATTATGCCGCTGATGTCTGTTATGTCCTTGATATTGCCAGGCGGCGCAACTTTATTTCCCGGCTTACAAGCCGTTATCGAACCTATGCCGCTTTTGAAAAAGCGGTATTTGGAAAAAAATCCACTACCCATATCATGTACCTTGCCGAGGCTGAAAAAAAAAATTATATCGGCGTTTACGGCACACCGCCTGATCGATTTCACTATCTGCCGCCTGGTATTGACAAAGAAAAAATCAGAAAAAATTCAAGCAAAGAAGTTCAGCGCGCAACAAGAAACGAGTTTGGAGTGAAATCAGCTGAATTTATGCTGCTTATGATTGGCTCGGATTTTGTTCGCAAAGGGGTTTCCCGCTCAATTACGGCCTTGGCGGCGCTGCCCGATGACCTTCAAAAAAAAACCAGCCTCTTCATTATCGGCAAAGGAAAAGAAAAAAAATATCTTCGCCAGGCCTGTCAGGCCGGAATTGGGAACAGGGTTCATTTCCTGGGAATGCGGCAGGATGTACCGCGATTTCTGGCTGCGGCTGACTTACTTATTCATCCGGCGATAACGGAAAATACCGGTAATGTCATTGTTGAAGCACTGGTCTGCGGACGTGCCGTACTGGCAACCGAAATTTGCGGTTATGCTTTCCATGTAAAAAAAGCAGGGGCGGGATGCGTTGTCGCGGAGCCTTTTGACCAGAAAGAGCTGAATCAAATGCTAAGTAATATGCTCCAACCTGATTCTTTACGTAATTGGGGAAAAAACGGCTTTGCCTATGCCGACAAGGTTGATTTGTACAGCCGGCCCCAGGCAGCCCTGCAAATTATCGAAAACCTGGCTTTGGCAAAACAGGCTGGAGATTTCACGTGAATACCCTGGCATCTCCAGTAAAAATAAGCGTAAAACATGGTGAAGAGAATGGATCTTTATCTACTATAATCTACAATGTAGAATACCAGGACAAATTGCTTGGACAAGGTCTTGACAACTTTTCCATGTTTGCCGGGCTGCGAAATGGAACTGTTATAAAAAAACAACAGGATCGCGCAGTTTTTCGTTTTAATATGATCGGATCAGTTTTTTATTTAAAAAAACATGAAAGAGAAAAACAGCTGCACGGTAAAATTTCCAATAATCCTCAGCTATCCTGGTCTTCTGAGGGGGGCAGGGAGTTCGCCTTTTTGTGCGCCTTTCGCAACAACGATCTTGCCACCGCAATACCGGTTGCCATGGGGGAAAAAGTATATGGTGATAAAACAGTAGAGTCTTTTTTGCTCACCGAGAATTTTTCACCCTATGTTCAGCTTGAGTATATTATAAGGAACAGGCCTGAATTACTTTCCGGCCTGGAAAATAGCCAAAAGAGAAAAAATATTCTGCTGGCTGTTGCCGATTACGCCCGGAGGATGCACCTGGCCGGCTTTAATCACCAGGATTTTAATGCCACCCATGTACTGCTAGATGATATTGACAGGGATAAGCCAGACATAGCTCTCTTTGACCTGCAACGGGTAGATCAAAACAGGCTTCACAAAATACGCTGGCCGATTAAATCCCTGGCGGAATTTAATTACAGTATCAGGGAGAACAATGTTTTTTCTAATCAGGAACGTCTTTTTTTATTTTGCGCCTACAAAGGGCAATCAGCAAATCATCTTTCTCTCTATAACCGTTTCCTGTGGAAATGGATCACTGCCAAAACAAACCGTATTGCCCGCCATACCGCTAAAAGGCACGCCAGGAACCACGGTTAAACGTAAGGTAAGCGTTCACCAGCACCTCACGGAGTCGGAGTTTATGCCCTGTTTTTAAGGGTGCTTACCTCTTTGCCCATTTGAGCCTGCTTGAACAGCACCAGCTATATTGAGGATTGCTTAATTGCAGATCACTTCTCTAAATGCCCACATTGTGTCTAAGAATGCGAAGTTATTTGTAACTATTCAGGTAGGGGCGAAAAACTGTCCAAACCACCGACCTGTAACTGTTCAGAGGTAAGCGAACGAAGTGAGACTCCGTGTGCTTTAGCTGTGCGTGATAAGGCTGGCACCCATTCGGGCATAAACTCCGCATACTAATGCTATGTAAGACAGACTTATCAGGTGCAGATGAAGTAAGTGCAGCTGAATAGTTACAATTACAGGGGTTAGCGAAGTTAGGACGCTTACCCCATGAGTAGTTACAATTATTTTTGAATAAACCCTAAGCCGGCAAATCGGCATGATCAATTTTTATACAGCGATCCATCACAACCGCCAGACCTGCCTGCCTGGCCAGGTCGGCAGCTTCGTGGTTGACAACACCCTGCTGCATCCAGATTACCTTTGCCTTTATTTTTATAGCCTCCTCGACAACAGGCTTGATTTCAGACGAACGGCGAAAGATATCTACAATGTCAACAGGTTGCGGGATGGCTGCCAGATCAGGATAACAGGTCTGGCCGAGAATTTCATTCTGGCCTGGATTAACCGGGATAACAGTGTAACCGGCATCAATTAAATAGCTTGCCACTTGATGACTGGGGCGGCTTGCCTTGGGTGAAAGGCCGACAACAGCAATATTTTTATAACTGGTCAAAATATTTTTAATTTCGTTAAAATCTACAAGCATTATTTTTTCCTTTGGCGTAACGGCTCACAGGGCACCGGAGTGATGACGAAAATCTCCGGCACCCTGTAAACAGTTACTGTTCGATGTTTTTAACGATTATGAGTTTTAAGGGTGTGAGTAGTTACCCTTTGGCAGAACCCAGCCGGTTCCGGCCGGATTTTCGATCATTTTCCGCGAACAGCTGGGCTATTTAAGCGGAAAAATGAGCCAATTTCTTCGGCTTTGCAGTCGACTTCCTATTCCCGGACAGACTCCTGGTGCTATTTAGTGTCTGTCCAGAAAATGGACAGACACTATTTAATACGGCATGATCGGGTAAGCATTTCATGAACACCACCCTGCACGCGCTTCGAGCCTGTGATATACCGATGTATTATCTCAGGGTTTTGCACCACGCACATGACATAAGCGTTTACCAGCACCTCATCTTTGCCCATTTGAGCCTGCTTGAATAGAACCAGTATGCTGCGCAGGCACAGGTAAGCGAGGAACGAGACTCCGAATGAACAAATCTAAGCCACTGGTAAACGCTTACAGACATAAATGTCATGGAACTCGCTCCGCTCGCACCATGACCTACACAGGAGCCATACCCTCCCAGGTCATTGCGCAAAGCGTTACCTGACAGGTAACTAATACGGGCATTGCCCACAACCCGAAAAAACCCATGTCCCCATGCAGGAGCACCCCAAGGGCATTTCCTCCGGGCACCCAGCCCTCTGGGCGATACAACATGGAACAAAGCTCATAGCATAAATCGCCCAGGGGGCTGGGCTCCTAC
>JANTFJ010000169.1 GCA_024763495.1 Desulfobulbaceae bacterium
TCCGATCCATAAAGTTAGCCGATGATCCCTGGATTCCGGCTAAAGACATGCCGGAATGACGATATATCTATGCTGCAAATTGTATATTTTATAGAAAAAATTAACAAAACAACAAGTCAGAAAGTTGAGTTTTTGAGTGAACCCTAAGATGGTTTCTGATAACGTCTCATCCTGACACTGAGCATAATACCTATCCCGGCCATAGTGGTCAACAAGGATGATCCGCCATAACTGAACAGGGGAAGAGGCATGCCCACTACCGGCAGGAGTCCCATTACCATGGCCAGGTTGATAAAGGTTTGCAGGGTGATCAGGGAAATTATGCCGATTACCAGCAGGGTGCCGAATTTGTCCCTGGAGGTAACGGCAATATTAAGGCCCCAGAGCAATAAAAAGAAATAGCAGGACAAAAGAAAAAACGAGCCGGCAAAGCCCCACTCCTCAGCCCAGACTGAAAAAGCGAAGTCGGTATGTCGTTCCGGCAGAAAATCAAGATATCCCTGGGTGCCTTTCAGGTATCCCTTGCCGAATTCCATGCCGCTGCCCACTGCTATTTTTGACTGCATGATATGGTAACCTTTGTTTAACGGGTCGCTTTCCGGGTTTAAAAAAGTTTCAATCCGCTGACGTTGGTAGGGCTTGAGAAAAAATTCCCAGGCCAGCGGAACTGCAGAGCCGGCAATGGAAAGAAGAATCGCCAGGGTTTTAATTTTTAATTTAACAAACAGGGTCATTGATATGAAAATAAAAGCCAGCATCAGCGCTGTCCCCAGGTCAGGCTGTTTTAAGATAAGGAGAAAAGGACAAAGTGAGAGCGAAATAGGGACGACAAGTTCTTTCAGGGTAAAGCCCTTGCCGGTGTCCTTTCGGGAATAGTAGCTTGCCAGGGTAATGACCAGCATCAGTTTAGCCGGTTCCGAGGGCTGGAGGTTAAAAAAACCGAGATTGATCCAGCGCTGGGTTCCGGCCTGGCTTTTGCCGAAAAACAGGGCAAAAAGCAGCATGAAAATAATTGTGCCGTAAATAAAATAATTCCAGCGCATGAAAATTTTATAGTCAATGCTGATAATAACGCCTATAAGAGCAAAACCCATGAGAAAAAAATAGAGTTGTTTGATATAAACCGGAGTTCCGGCCGGATGATTAGGGTATATGGCGCTGTACAGGTTCATCAGGCACATAATGGCGATGATAATTACGGAGGCCAGCAGTACCCAGTCAAAATTCATCAGCAGTCTACGGTCAAAGCGGAACATCTTTTTTCTCCTGGTGATCATTAATCCTGGTTTTGAAATATTCCGCCAGAATTTTTCTGGCCATCGGGGCTGCTGCTGACCCTCCATGACCGCCGTGTTCAACCACTACGGCAATGGCGATTTCCGGTTTTTCTGCCGGGGCAAAGCAGGTAAACCAGGCATGATCCCGATATTTATAAGGAACCTTGTCCTCCGGTACACTGCGATACTGGGCCAGGCGGACAACCTGGGCCGTGCCGGTTTTCCCGCCCACCTTGAAGGCGGCAAACCTGGCCTTTTCCCCGGTTCCATGCTTATCATTAACCGCGGACACCAGTCCTTTTTTTATCTCCTCAAGATATTTTTCCGTTCCCAGGGCATGACCGGTAACCATAGGTTCAAAGTGTTTAATTGTTTTACCTTCCGGGTCAAGGATTGCCTGGATTAACATGGGCTTGTAAAGGACGCCGCCGTTGGCGGCAGTAGCCATCATCCTGCAGATCTGCAGGGGCGTTGCCAGGTTGAATCCCTGGCCAATAGAGGCGGATATGGTTTCGCCTTCCTGCCATGGTTCGCCCCGGTGTTTCAGTTTCCAGTTCTTGGTTGGAATCAGGCCGCCTTTTTCATGTTCCAGGTTTATGCCGGTTTTTTTTCCCAACCCGAGACTGTGGGCATAGGCGGCAAGGTTATTGATACCTACCTTCTGGCCAACCTGGTAAAAATAAACATCGCAGGATTCAGCCAGGGCCCGGTTAAGATTAACAGCTCCGTGACCGCTTGATTTCCAGCAGCTGTAGCGGCGGCCATGCAGGGTCATGGAACCGGGACAGTAAAAAATGGTTTCCGGGGTAATAACTTTTTCGGAAAGTCCGGCCAGGGCTGTTACTATTTTATAGGTGGAACCTGGTGGATATTGGCCCTGGATTGCTTTGTTCAACAGGGGGTGAAGCGGGTTGTCAAGATGAGCTTGCCATTCCCTGGATGAGATGCCGCCGAGAAATTCATTGAGCTGGAGGGGGGGAGAACTGGCCAGGGTAAGAACTTTACCGTTATTCACATCCATGGTTACCACGGCCCCGGCCTTGCCTTCCAGGGCTTTTTCCGCTATGAGCTGAAGATCAAGATCAAGGGTCAGTTGAATATCATTGCCGGGCAGGGGATCCTGATTTTTCAGTTGCTTCTGTTCCATGCCGTGGACATCAACTTCAACATAGCGTTGACCTTTTTCACCGCGCAGTTCATTTTCAAATATACGTTCCAGCCCTGTTTTGCCGATCTGCTCACCGCCATGATAATTCTGGTTGTGAGGATCCTGCAGCTCTTTTTTGTTAATTTGACCAAGATACCCGATGATATGAGAAGCGCAATTGCCATAAAGATACTCACGAACCGGTAATGCTTCAATGCTGATTCCCGGCAGATCAAAGCGGTGATTTTCTATGTAGACCAGGGTACTCCAGTCAATATCTTCCTTAAGCCGGACAGGAACATGACGGGGAATGCCGGATGATTCACGAATACGGTCAAGCAGTTCGGATATGTCAATATTAAGAATTGCGGCCAGCCGTTTGATCACAAGATCAGGATCAGGAGCATCTTCTTTATTCCATACTATATTAAAACAGGGGCGGTTGGTAATGATCATTTTACCATTGCGGTCAAGGATGTCTCCCCGGGGCGCAACTATTTCCCGCACTCTTATTCGATTATTTTCCGAAAGCGCCGCATACTCATCACCTTTACTGATCTGCAGATACCATAGTCTGCCTACCAGAACAGCCATTAGAAAAATTATGATGATAGTGGCGATATCAACCCTTTTTTTCAGGGTGATCAGTTCCATCTCATCGTATTTGTATATTAAGTCGATGAATCGGCGCACAGCCACTTAATCCCTGAATCGGTTGTTTTTATTTCTTTTTCCCCACGAGTGCAGCTTACCTGGGGAATTTAATCGTTCCATGATCATTTCGAAAAAATTAAAAATCGGTACGGCTATAAGGGCTAAAAGAGTTAACTGTACAATAAAGTTGATCCAGGATCTGGACAGGAGCGAGTTGTCTGGAAGCATCAGGTTGATGAATATAAAACTGTAAAAATAGACAAATATAAAACTGATTAAGACCAGAATAATTTTATGGGGATTTTCTTTGACCACAATTATTTTGTTAAGCCAGCGAAGAGTAAAAAAAAGGCTTAGATAGATCACCGGATAAAGACCGGGAAAAAGGCCGAAAGATATGTCAAGCAGCAGAGCAAAAAACAGGGTAAGGATTGCCCCGCTGATAAATTCCATCCTGATGGCACTAAAGACAAAAAGGACGAAAACAGGGTTCAGCATTGCTGTCCAGCCGGACATGGTCTGAAAAATGGTAGTCTGCATAATAAACAACAGCAGACCTGAAATAAAAAGGCAGGCAATGGACATAAAAGCAACTATTTGATCAGGTAAGCGCTCCATGAACACCACCCTGTACGCACATGGTGGCGTCCCTGAATCCCTTACAGTTATGAGCCTGTTGATTTAGTCAGCTTTTTCGGAAAAAGTATACTTCTCATGGGATACGATAAAATATTACATATCATATAGTGTATGAAAAAATAGTGTATGAAAAATTTCAAAAGTCGACTAATTCAACGGGCTCAGTTATGGGGTCGTCGAGTTTATTGAGCGCTATTTTATCAGGGGACTTTCTCTCATAATGATAATGAGGTATTCCAGTTCACTGAAATCAACTGCTGGTTTAATTTTAATTTTTTGAAACATTCCACGCTTGTTTCTTGCTACTGATGATACGGTTCCAACCGGCAGTCCTTTTGGAAATACACCATCAAGACCGGAGGTGACAATGGGGTATCCTTCTTCAACGTCACTGTTTTTTAATATGTATTGCAGTTGATAGCCTTCGGTTCCCTTGCCTTTGATAATACCGTGTATTCTGTTTTTTTGAATAAGGACATCAATGGCACTGGTCGGATCATTGGCCAGCAGAACCTTGGCAAAATGAGGTGAGACATTGATAATCTGGCCGACAATTCCTTCAACCGTAACAACCGGCATCCCAGGCTGAATCCCATCGCTGCTGCCACAGTCAATAATTACGGTTTTAAACCACATCATATGATCGCGCCCGACAATCTGGGCAGTCAGGGTGGGTGGTGGCAAGGATTCTTTTAATTCGAGGAGATTGGCCAGCCTGACATTGGTTGCTACTGCCTCAAGGTATTGATTGTTTGTAGCCTTGAACTTGGCAAGCTCTTCCCGCAGTTTTATGTTTTCTTCCCTGACATGATGCAGGTCAACATAAGATGAAAAGATATCTGTAATCCTGCCGGTTCCTGAGGTCGCAAGTTGTTGACCATAGCCGACAGCATCAAATATAAATTTTTTCGGCCCGGAAAATTTTTGTTTTCCATCTGAGGAGATTATAAAGGTGATAATAAGAATAAAAGCCAGGATGGCTCCGCAGAGAAGAAGTAATTTCAGGTAGCTTGATTTTTTTTCTTTTTTTTTCATTTTCTCCGGAGCTGTCAGTCAATCATAACTTCCCGGAGAACATCAATATTCTCAAGAGCTTTACCTGATCCGAGGACAACGGAAGAAAGGGGGTCATCGGCAATGATTATCGGCAGACCTGTTTCATCCTTCAGGCGTCTGTCCAGGTTCTTCAACAGTCCGCCGCCGCCGGTAAGGACAATACCCTGGTCAACTATGTCAGCGGATAATTCCGGTGGCGTGGATTCAAGAGCAATTTTAACTGTTTCGATTATTGAATCAATCTGTTCACCGATGGCATACATTATCTCGGAGGAGTCGATGGTCAGGGTTTTGGGGACACCGGAGACCAGATCCCGGCCTTTTATGTCCATGGTTTCATAAGGGGGTTCGGCAATAACATTACCTATGGATGTTTTGATAATCTCGGCGGTATGCTCTCCAATTGCCAGGTTGTGTTTTCTTTTTATATGCTGGAGAATAGCTTCATCCATTTTGTCGCCTGCCACCCGAACTGATTTGGCATAAACAATACCCGCTAAAGAGATAATCGCGACTTCGGTTGTGCCGCCGCCGATATCTACAATCATGCTGGCCATTGGTTCGGTTATGGGCAGACCCGCACCAATTGCGGCAGCCATTGGTTCCTCAATCAGATATACCTCTCTAGCTCCAGCAGATTCAGCAGACTCCCGCACTGCCCTTTTTTCTACCTGGGTAATACCGGACGGCACACTGACTATTATTCGGGGGTGAACAAGGGCACGGCGGTTGTGGATTTTGCGGATAAAATAGCTGAGCATAGCCTCGGTTACTTCAAAATCAGCAATAACTCCATCCTTGATGGGACGGATAGCCACGATATTGCCCGGAGTCCGTCCCAGCATCATTTTTGCTTCCTTGCCTACTGCCAGGACTTTGTTAGTGCGAAAGTCTTTGCGTACCGCAACAACTGAGGGCTCGCGGAGGACAATCCCTTTTCCCTTGACATAAACAAGGGTGTTTGCTGTGCCGAGATCAATGGCAAGATCATTTGACAGCCAGCCGAACAGAGAAGAAAGTGGGGAAAACATTTAATAAGATTCCTTCTGGATTTAGGGGCTCACTCGAAAATAAACTAGTAGAGATCAGGTATAATATGGACATTTAGAGAAGTGATCTAATTGCATGCAATCGCAGGCGCAGCAGTGCTACGCCTCTGGATTGCATAATTGCAGATCGCTTTTCTAAGGGCCCGTTCAAAATTAACTTCCCATTTTAGAGGGGGAACTATAACACATTTTGAAACGATCATGGTCAGTCAAAATCCTCAACGTAGCCC
>JANTFJ010000170.1 GCA_024763495.1 Desulfobulbaceae bacterium
GCCCAGAGGGCTGGGCTCCTACAGGAGTTTTATTGTTTTTATGCGATTAATTAACTGATTTATTATATAAAATTACTGCCTGAATTTCTTGTTTTTTGTTGTAGGGGGTCAGGAATAAGGCACTAATTAATTTCTCACTTTTTTGTATTGCACCCCATTGTGCCTTAGAATGCGAAGTTATTTTTGAGTGAGCCCTAAGCTTTTTCCGTAACTGCTCACGGGGCACCGGACGGAGTCGGAGTTTATGACCTGTTTTTAAGGGTGCTTACCTCTTTCCGCAAGCAGGCTGACTTACGTATGACTAATACGCAGCGCCAGCCTGCTCGCAAAAATCTCCGGCACCCTGTAAGTAGTTACAATTACGGGGGGTAGCACTCATTAGGTGCTTGCCCCATGAGTAGTTATACATAAACAATACCAATTAAAAAATATGGATTACTATAAAATACTAAGTGTAAATAAAAATGCCACAAAAGATGAGATAAAAAAAGCCTATCGCAAAAAGGCTTTGAAGTTTCATCCTGATCGTAATAAAGGCGATAAGGCGGCGGAAGAAAAGTTCAAGAAGGCCAATGAAGCCTATGCCGTGCTTTCCGATGATGAGAAACGCAAACAGTACGATACTTATGGTTCAGCCGATTTTCATCAGCGGTTTTCCCAGGAAGATATCTTCCGTAATTCCGATATAGGTTCAATCCTGCGGGAATTCGGGGTCAATTTTGGCGGCATGGGAGGAGGTGGATTCAAGACCTCGTTTCATACCTCTGCCCGGGGCGGCGGTTCTCCTTTTGACGCTTTTTTTCAGCAGGGCGGTGGCGGCTGTCGTTCCGGAAGCTGCGGTGGCGGGTTTCAGCAACAGCGGCGACCGGTCAAAGGTAATGATTTGACCATGCAACTGCCGGTAAGTTTAAGCGAGGTTTTGAGCGGGGCTGAAAAGATTATTTCGGTGAGCCAGACTGGTAACCGCGTGTCCGTTAAGATTCCGCCCGGCATTGAGTCCGGTAAAAAACTGAGGATTCCAGGCAAAGGGGGGAATTCGCCAGCCGGCGGTCCGGCCGGAGATCTTTATCTGCAGGTCAATGTTCAGCCCCATACCGCGTTTAAGCGGGAAGGCGGCAACCTGGTGGTTGAACACCAGATTCCTTTTAGTTCAGCAGTGCTGGGAGCTGATATCAGCGTTCCAACCCTGGGCGGCAAGCAGCTTAAAGTCAAGGTTCCTGCCGGTATACAGGAGCATGGCCGCCTGCGTTTAAAGGGAAAAGGGCTGCCGCTCGGCCCCCATGGTCCCAGGGGTGATCTCCTGGTGCAGATTGCCATTCAGGTTCCGAAGCATATAAATACGGACCAGGAAGAATTGATTAAAAAATTACGCGACGCCGGTTTGTAATTTAATGAATCGGAAAATTGTAACTGCTCACAGGGCCCTGCAACCAGTTACAAATACTGAGGTTTGCATTCATTAGTCCCTTAAAAACAGAGGTATAAGGCACATCTGAACAGTTACAGCACAATGGTTTCGGCAGTTTTTTGCCCTTACCTGATTAGTTACAATAGTTCTAAGGTAACTGCTCACCGGGCACCGCATATTTCCGCGTCCAGCCCGGCTTACGTATCCTGAATAGTTACAATAGTTCTAAGTCAACATCCTCTTTAAGAGGGTCAGTCTTCAGGCCGACATTGTTTTAGCAATGTCGGCCTTTTTTTATGCTCCACTTCGTGACACTGAAGAAAAAAATATTTTTTTCTTCAGTGTTTTCTTGGCGGTACTTTATGTTGTGGTCTCTTTTTAATAAACATACTCTATGTGGTATTGTTTTTGGACCAATTATTATATAATCAATAAAAATAACAAGATAGCTTGAAAAAATATTTTTTCTTGACATTAGGTTCTTTACTTCACTATAACAGGTATTGAGTGTCATAAAGTGGGCGCAAAGTGTTGAGAGATTTTTTGTGGAGCTGTTAAAGTTGAGTGAATCCCAGATAAAAAGTGACTCAAATCGTTTCAGGGGACGGTCTGAGCATAGCATAGATACCAAGGGCAGGTTGAATATGCCGGCCAGGTTTCGTAATGTGCTGATGCGTAACTATGATGAAAGATTGATGATCACTCCTGTCTGGCATAGCTGTCTGCGGGTCTACCCCTTCCGGGAATGGGAGAAACGGGAATCCGGGTTGCTGGAAATGCCCAATAAACCTCCCCATATTGTCCGGATGATTCGTTACCTGGTCGGCGGTATAAATGCGTGTCAGCTCGATAAGAACGGTCGTATCCTGCTGCCGGCCAAATTACGGGCTGAGTTAGGGATTAAAAAGGAAATAGTCATGAACGGCATGCTGGATTTTTTTGAAATATGGAACAGGGAAACCTGGGAAAAGGAAAGTATGCCCAGTGCCGAAGACCAGAATGTTTTTGACCAGACTTTTAACGAGTTGGGTTTTTATTGAAAAATGGCGATTATCCACCAGCCTGTCCTGCTTGCCGAAGTAATCTCATGGCTGGAGCCAAAGGCCGGGGGGATTTATATTGATGCTAATCTGGGGATGGGGGGACATACCAGAGCCATTCTGGAAAAAAGCAGTCCGGATAGTCGGGTAATCGGTTTTGACTGGGATAAGGAGGCGATAAGAGAGGCCCGAAGTAACCTGGCTGAATTTGGTGACAGAGTTATTTTTGAAAGGAGAAATTTTGCCGAACTTGTTGATGTGCTGCAGGAACACGGCATAGCAGGCGTGAATGGAATGCTGCTTGATCTTGGCCTTTCATCGTTACAGCTTGATTGCTCAGGCCGGGGGTTCAGTTTTCAGAGGGATGAGTTCCTTGATATGCGGATGGATGAGCGGGTTCCGGTTACTGCTGCTGATTTACTGGCCCGCAGCTCTGAGCAGGAGTTAGCTGATATATTTTTTTATTATGGCGAGGAACGCCAGGCCAGGCGGATAGCTGCTCATGTTGTTGCTGAGCGGCGGAAGGAAAAAATTGTTACCACTACCCGGTTAGCTGATCTGGTTTACCGGGCAATCCCGAAGCGTTTTCATCCGCGGACAAAGCATGTGGCCACCAGAGTTTTTCAGGCCCTGCGTATAGCTGTTAATGAAGAGCTGCAAAATCTGGAGAAAATACTGGCTGATGCCGGGAAAATTTTACTGCCGAGCGCCAGGTTTTGCGTAATCAGTTTTCATTCCCTGGAGGATCGTCTGGTAAAACGCGCCTTCCGTGATGATCGAACCTTTAAAGTCCTTACCGGAAAACCAATTACTCCTTGTCCGGAAGAAATAGAGAGAAATCCTCGATCCAGGAGTGCCCGCCTCCGGGTATCGGAAGCCGGAGGACAGAAGATGAATGGAGTTTATCCGGATGACACCCAGACTGTTTTCGCCGACATTGGTTGATTGATTATGGTTAAAGATTACTCTCGTCAATTTTCTCGAGCCGGAGCTGCTAAACAGAAGGTGGTAAATCGAAAATCGTATGGGCCCGGGTCCGGGAGGCTGTTTTGGAAATATGTTGGTCTGCTGGTAACTATAGCCCTGTTTTGTGGTTTGTCCGGCAGCTTGTGGTTTGGTTATATGATCAGGAAGGGCTTACGTGATCTTGGTGTCATCAACGTGGCTCTGGAGAAAACCAGGGAAGAAAACCGGTTATTGAATTTTGAGAAAAATCAGCTGTTAAGTATAAAAAAAATTGAAAAAAAGGTCGGGCCGGAAGCAGGGTTGTATCGTCCATCAGAAGAACAGATAATCAGACCGTAAATATTCAGATTGTGCCCTGGAATGCGAAGTTATTTTTGAGTGAACCCTGAGGCCGTCAAATTCAGCCGTGCAAGTAAATCTTGGAACAGGTTAGCAGCCATGGAGACAAATGGATATCAACGATCAGTCGTTGATTATTCCGGATTATGTCGAGGCCGGAAACCTCGGAGCCAAAGGCGGAAGTCGATTTTTTTCGGTTTTATACTGATTATGGCTATTGTGCTGCTTTTTGTCTTGAAGTGCCGTTTCCCTCTTGATTCTTTTTTTGTCGGTGATGAGAAGGGCGTAAAGAGTGAGCAGTCTCCGGTTTCCGCTTCAGAAGAAATGCGGAAGAATATTTATGACCGTAATCTTGACAGTATGGCTGTCAGTTTCCAGCTTGTCTCAATCTATGCCAGACCCATGGAGTTAACTGACATCAGGGATGCCGCGGATAAACTGGCCCCGGTTCTAGGGAGGGACGCGGATAAGCTGTATGGGGATTTGAAAGCTGAAAGAAGTTACGAATGGCTGGCTAAACATGTTTCTCCACAACTGGCCGCCAGAATCGCGGATCTTGATGTGCCCGGAGTTTATTTTTCCTATGAAAATGAACGATTTTATCCCCATAATTCTCTTGCAGCTCATGTCATTGGTTTTGTCAATGATGAACAGGGGCTGGCAGGTGTTGAATCATATTACGACTCCAGACTGCGCAGTGGTATTGCCCGGCAGCTGACTGATGGGAGTTATGATGTTTCACCTGGAGAAACCAGTCAGCCCGGCCATCTTGTCCTGACCCTGGATTTAAAGATCCAGGCACTGCTGGAAAATGATCTGCGAAAATTGTTACGACAGACTGGGGCGAAACAGGCGATGGCAGCCCTTATGGAGATTGACACCGGCGCGATATTGGCCCTGGCGAATATGCCGGCCTTTAATCCTAATAGTTTCTGGTTGAGCAGTGCGGAGTCCCTGGCCAACCGGGTGGTTTCTGAAAGAATTAAACCAGGGCCGCTTAATCGTCTTTTTATGCTGGCCGCGGATATTCGCGATGGCCGGGTGAGCTGGGAAGAGCCAACGGAGATGGAAATATTCCATGGCAGACAGCTGACGCCCCGGATGAGTAAAAAGAGGGTGCATGGCCCCCTGTCAATTCAGTGGCACTCTTTCAGTTCAGGTTTCCTGGGTTCGCCGGAGCTGGCGGATTTTGATTCTGAACTCTCTTCGGATGCACTGTCCTCCCTGTCCGTGAGCCTGGGTTTTGATAAAGACAGGCAGCTTGATCTTGCTGCGGCCCGGTTAAAAGGAACTGATGATAAATTAGCCGGCAGGGATAACAGCAGCTATTTATTTGCCGAGGACAATAGTGTTACCGGCCTGTCTCTGCTCACCGGTTTCAGCTGGCTCGTGAATGGCGGCCACCAGGTGAAGCCTTATCTGCTCCAGGAGACAATCAACAATGCCGGCCAGCGGCAGTCACTATCCCATGCCTATGGGCAGCTTGTCGGTTTTACACCGGAAATGAGCCGGCAGTTTACCTCTATCCTGGCTGATAAAGTCAAGGCTGGCCGCAGGTTTTATTTTGGCCGGTCTCTGGCCCTTGTCAAAGGGGAGCAAAACAACCGGATTCAGGATGGAGATGAGTCAGCCGAACCCGGGAATGTTACACCGCGTTTCCAGGCAACTTTGCTGGGGATGGGGCCGATATCCCGGCCTCAGTTGAGTCTGGTAGTTGTTCTGGACGGGGCCGGGATTGACTTAAGTTCATTTCCTCCCGGCCAGAGTTTGTTTAATGAATTTATGGGACAGGCCTTGTCTTTGTTGAATTCTTCTGAGGTTAAAGTAGACGGGCTGCCGCAAAAGCTCGATTATCAGGAAATTTATCATCAGTGGCTGACAGAGCATGACCTCCCTCGTTCTTCCGGAGATGATGCCGCTCAGACTTTTGAGCGGATGCCTGATCTCCGTGGTTACAGTCTGCGGAAGGCTTTGAAGATTTTACAGCCCGCGAAAATGCGGATTACCGTTCATGGCTCCGGCCGGGTCAGCAGCCAGCAGCCTCTGCCTGGTACCGGAATTGATAGTAATGAGTGTGTTTTAAATTTGAGCATGGAATAATAGCCGGCAGCCATGAACAAAAATTTGTAAGCGCTCCATGAACACCACCCTGCACCCGTTTAAACGCCGCGACATACCTGATGTATTATCGCGAGCGTTGAAACGGGCACATGGCGGCATCCCTGAAACGCTTACAGGCCGTGCCTTCTCAAAAGTCAAGGTGTGGTTTA
>JANTFJ010000171.1 GCA_024763495.1 Desulfobulbaceae bacterium
ATGCCGCCATGTGCCCGTTTCAACGCTCGCGATAATACATCAGGTATATCGCGGCGTTTAAACGGGTGCAGGGTGGTGTTCATGGAGCGCTTACCCCTTGGTGGCTCCGTGAAATGAGACTTTTCACCGTTAAATAATCTCTAAAGACGCATCCAGGGCTCCGGCCGCCTTGATTGACTGGAGAATAGCAATAAGGTCTCTGGGGGTTACCCCGATAACATTTAAGGCCGTTACCAGCGCTCCAAGAGTGGCTCCCGGATTGACCGGAGCCAGTTTGTTGCCCTGTTCTTTAGCCAGAATATTGAAATTGTCCAGGGGAGAAGTGGCATTCTCATAGTTGGCTATTTCGACATTAAGATTGCCGTGGGCCACTGCTATTGGTTTGAGCCTGACATTGCTGCCCATGACCACGGTTCCGGTACGTTCATCAATTATTATTTTTGCCTTTGAGTCCGGGACAATATCAACATTTTCAAGGGCTGCCATAAAGGCGACCTCACTGTCGATAAATTTTTCCGGAATTGTTACCCCGACAGTGGCGCTGTCCCGGGCTTTGGCATACGGCCCGTCAAGCATGGTGTCAATGGCGTTAACCACTCGAGACATGGTGGTAAAATCCGGAGAATTAAGATTTAAAACAATTTCTTTTTTTCCTTTAATGGAAAAGGGAACCTCACGTTCAACGGTTGCTCCATTGGGAATACGGGCCACATTGACATGGTTCTTCTGCAACTGATCATTACTTCTTCCAGCCATGAAACCGCCGATACTGACAGGGCCCTGGGCAATAGCATATATCTTGCCGTCCAGCGCCTTCAGGGGGGTGGCGATAAGAGTGCCGCCCTGCAGTGATTTGGCGTCTCCCAGGGTGGAAAGAGTTACGTCAATTGTCTGACCATTCTTGCTGAAAGCCGGCAGGTTGGCAGTCAGCATGACCCCGGCCACATTTTTGACTTTTAAATCATTCCGGTTGACATGGATGCCCATGTTGTCGAGCATGTTGGTCAGCGCCTGGCTGGTAAAGGGCGATTTGCTGCCGTCGCCGGTGCCGTCCAGGCCTACCACCAGGCCATAGCCAACCAGCTGGTTGCTTCTAACACCTTTAACTGTTGCCACATCTTTAAGCCTGACCGCCATAGCGTTATCAGGCGGGCAAAGCTGGATAAGCAGAAAAAAGCATATATAAAATCGAATAATTTTCATTGCCGGACAGCCTCCTGGCTTAAAAAATAATTTTATTGCTTAGCTGGATAAGAGTTCAGCAAAAAAATCGAGAATGATTTCTCCTGACTGGTTCTGTTGTTATATATAGGCAATTGGCGTGCCGTTGGGATTTGTTTTTAAAAATATATTATATTGCAAGGGGATATAAGGTTCCGGCGTAGGCGCTTACCGGATAAGGGATTAGCAAAATGTGGGAATGTTATTCCCTTGCGGTATGCCTTTTTGCTTATCCGGCTGGCAGATGGGAAATTTTTTCCCACTATTATTCTTTGGTGGTCTGTTTCCTGGAATCAAAAAGGCCACAGGACATCCACGGCCCTGGCCATCCAGCCGGGCTGCTGTTTGTCGCTGACTGTCCCGGTTCCACTGTATTCAATTCGGGCATTGGCAATATGGCTTGATTTGATTGAATTGTTCGCGGTTATGTCCCGAGGGCGAACCAGGCCGGAAAGAATAATAAATTGAGTTTCATTGTTCACTCTGGTTTCGCGGTAGGCTTGAATAACCAGGTTTCCTTCCATGGTAACGTCTGTAACCCTGGCCGAAATAGTGGCGGTAACAGTGCTGTTGCGCGAGGTATCACCTTTACCTTCAAAATCATTGGTCAGGTCAACGGTCATGCTTTTTTTGCCGGCAGTATAGTTGGGATTTTTAGCGGCCAGCCATTTTTCAAAACCGAAAAACTGGCTGACGCCTGCCTCAACATTTGATGTTCTTTCCGTCTTGGTTCGGGCATCATTTTTCCCTGTTGAGGTTTCAACAATTTCAACCAGGAGAATGTCGCCTACTCTGCAGGCCCGGCCATCCTTATAAATGTCCATTGCCTGATCAGAGAACAGGGATCCTTCTGCGGGTTTAGCCTGGATAGTTTCAACTTGGGGAAGGCTGTAACGTTCCGGCATAATTGGAGTTTTTGGTGAATTGGAAACACAGCCGCTTAAAAAAAACAGTCCCGGCAGGCAAACTGGAATTATTAGTGGCAACATTTTTTTCTTCATAATTTTCACCCTGTTACAGTTCAACTTGCACCTGGCCTTTTCCGACAACCGTGGCCTGGAGCATTCTGCGGCTCATTAAATTTTTCACTCGGACTGATTCTCCCATTCCCGCAGTATTTTTTACCTCGCCGGGAGCTGTAATCTTTATCGCTCCAGAGGTTGCTGTTATGGTAACCTTGTCCCCCCGTTTTACCAGGGGAGGATTTTTCAGGAAATTGCTGTATAATATAGCATTGCCGACGATGCTTCTTTTTAACTCCTTGCCCACGGCAAGAGCGGGATTGTCAATAAAATTGTCAGCCAGAAATGATACCTCACGAAAGTCAGTGGTAAGATCATTTTTTTCTATAATGGTGTGGCGGGCCAGGGGGGTGGCAGTAAGCACGACAGTGTTGAAAAAATGCATAGTGCCGTACATTTTTACCTTGGCACATTTTTGATTACCGGCGAGGATATGCCCTGAAAGAAATTTTTTGCCCGGTGATAAGGGACCCTGCTGCGGCCTTTCCGGCTGAAAATTTATTTTCCCGGCTGGAAGGAGGAGTTTTTCGGGTTGTGAGGAAAAATCACTGATTCGGATATCTTCAATTCGTCCGGGAATATCAGGCTGAAGAATTTCGATGAATATTTCCTGTAATTCATTTGGGCCGAGAATCTGCTGTCCTGGTTCTGCCGCGAACAGGAAAGCCGGCATTAACAGATGAAAAAAGGAGATGCAGAACATTATTTTATTAATTGTCAATCCTGTTAACCGTGAAATTTTAATTTTGCCTTTCATTTATCTAACCAGGTTATTTGAAATTTCCAGGAGCTTATCCGCAGTGGTTACTCCCTTTGAGTTTGATTCAAAGGCCCGTTGGGTAATAATGAGATTAACCATCTCATCGGTAACATTGACATTGGATGATTCCAGGGAATACTGAGTAATGGTTCCCATGCCGTTAGTGCCGGGATTTTCTTCCCGAGGATCACCGGAGGCATCAGTAGGAAGAAAATTATTGCTGCCCATAGCTTTCAGACCGGCAGGGTTGATGAAATCATGCAGGGTAATCTGGGTCGAGGCAATGGTGGTTTGTTCGGCATCAAGCGCTGAAAGCAAACCGCTGGAGTCTATTTGCAGACTGACGGTTTCCGGCGGTACACTGAATTCCGGCTGCAGGCGGTCGCCGTTACTATTTACCACATAACCATCACCGTCAATTTTAAAGGCCCCGGCCCTGGTATAATATTCTGTTCCGTCCCGGACGATTTTAAAAAATCCCTGTCCCTCAATGGCCCAGTCAAGGTCATTGCCGGTTGAGATATAATCTCCCTGGGTAAATATTTTGTAGACTGAAGTGGGCCGAACCCCCATGCCCACCTGGATGCCGGTCGGTACCATGCCGCCTCCAACTGTTTCGGCACCCACGGCTCGAAGATTGGCGTAAAAAAGATCTTCAAACTGGGTCTGGCTCTTTTTGTAGCCGCCAGTGTTGACATTAGCCAGATTATTGGAAATTACGTTCAGTTGCAGTTCCTGGGCGTTCATTCCGGAAGCGGAAGTAAAAAGGGCACGGATCATAATATTCTCCTTTGGTAGCTGCAATCCAGCCTTAACTGTGAGCTGTTACATTACCGTCAGATTATTGCTTGTTATGTCAATTTGCCAACGCTGTTAATTGCCTTGGCATCCATTTCATCGAAGGTGCGGATAACTTTTTGTTGACTTTCGTAGGCCCGGTGCAGATCAAGCATATTGGTCATTTCGGTAACCAGGGTAACATTGGAGGCTTCGACAAAGCCCTGTTTGAGGCTGAAGTCGGTAGCCGCAGTCTCTGTGGCTTCTCCTTGAACCAGGCGAAACATATTGTTTCCTTCCTTCTCAAGGCCATTTAAGTTGTCAATGGTAACTATGTCTAGTTTCCCGGTAGGGACATTGTCTGTCGTCACAGTGCCGTCAGAGGCCACTGATATATCCTTGCCGTTAATGGTTAAAGGCCCGCCGCTGCCAAGCACCAAGTATCCACTGGGGGTCATCAGTTGACCTTCGCCGTTCAGGTGAAAATTGCCGGCCCTGGTATAACGGATTCCCCGGGGTGTCTGGATTTTGAAAAAACCATTACCCTGAATGGCAAAATCAAGAGGATTGCCCGTTGTTTTCATCGTGCCCTCGCTATGATTTGTCAAGATCTTCAAGGCCTTACCCACCCGATTCCCGCCCTCGTTAGTGGTGTAGAGCATTTCCCAGAAAGTTACATCTTCTTTTTTGTAACCGGCAGTGTCAACATTAGCCAGATTGTTGGAAATCTGGTTCATTCTGTGCTGCTGGGCTATCATGGTTTCGGTGCCTTCAATCAGGCCGAGGTGATTCTGGATATACATTTTGTTCCTCTTTTTTGTGGTTATTGTACTTTTATGCAACAGCTGTGCCAATTAGCGGAAAACAAAAATGGCGCTGTAGTGACAGAAAGGGGGATGGGAATAATGTTTATGTAAGCTGACAGGTTTTCTTTGTTAGTAACAGAAGATAGCACTCAATAAAGTACACCCGGACGGCGATCACCCCATAACTGTAAGGGATTCAGGGCCACTGCCATGTGCGTACTTCACGCCCTGCGATAATACATCGGTATATCGGAGAGTTGAAGCGTGTGCAGGGTGGTGTTTATGGAGCGCTTACGTTGAAGGGATAGTAAATCATCGTTGAAATTTATCATTTGTCCGGTAAACAAAGGCCAGAATTTCCGCGACAATTACATATGTTTCCGGGGGGATTTCTTCGTTTAAGTCAAGACGGGAAAGAATTTCAAGCAGGTCGCTGTCTTCATGAATGGGAATATCGTGTTGGCGGGCGAGTTCCAGCAGTTTTTCAGCAAGGTGGCCGGCTCCCTTGCCGATTATTCTGGGCGCTCCTTCTTTTTCCTGGTCATAGCGCAGGGCCACCGCCTTCTTGATGGCAGGTGAAGATGGTTTGTTTTTCATTATTTTTTATTGCTTCTGCTTCAATGCCGTTTCTATGGCCTGGCGGAAAGCAGGATCAGGATGATCAATTTTTGATTGTAAAAATTCTCGGGCCATATCGTCTGGCCAGTTACCAAGATGTTTCACCGCCAGAATGGTAGAGATATTACATTCCTTCGTTGGATCATTCAGGTTTTCATCGCCATTAATTATATCCAGCAGAATAGCGCCTACTTCTTCGTTGCCGGTAGCGATTAAGGCATTCATGGCCGCAGCGATGATAAGTTCGTTGACATGGAACAGAAAAGGAATCAGTTCTTCAAGTAGATCATTATTATTATAGACGGCAAGAGTTCTGATTGTTTCTTCCAGGATCTGGGGATCCTGATCACGGCGCAGTAATTTCAGCAGCATAGGCAGAATAGCGTCGACTCTCGGTTTTTTTGCCCGGCGAATACAGAGAAGTTTAACCCACACTTCCGGTTGTCGCAGCCCGAGGGTCAATGCCTCGGTATTTCCCTCCAGCAGCTCAAAGAGAGTATGGTAAAGCATTTCATAGGTGGCCTGGTCGCATTTTTTGGCGGCAAAGAGTTCCAGCAGGGTGGGAATTGCCTGTTTGTTTTTTGTTTCCTTGATATCATCAAGAATTGTCATTTGTTCGATCATGTCGAGTTTTTCAAAATCTTTCAGGGGATCCATAGGTTCTCGCTTTCAGGTTCAAGGTAAGCGCTCCATGAACACCACCCTGCACCCGTTTAAACGCCGCGATATACCTGATGTATTATCGCGAGCGTTGAAACGGGCACATGGCGGC
>JANTFJ010000172.1 GCA_024763495.1 Desulfobulbaceae bacterium
CTTTAAATAGCGCTGCTATTCGCAGAAAATGACCGAAAAAATGGTCTCAATTCTCCAATTTTTCGCTACGGCTTCTATTCTCGGACAGCCTCCTGGGAGCCCGCGCATGGCGCTGTCCCTGAAGTCCTTACAGTTATGGGGTTGTCACCGGGTTGAAGTTTATTGAGCGCTATCCTCTCCCGGAAGGCTGCGGGAGTATGCCGGCAGGATATCACAAATTTTCTCCAAGGGGAATAAGCAGCCGAAAAACAGAACCCCGGCCCGGCTCACTGTCAATTTCCAGTGTAAGCCCAAGCTCCCTGGAAATACCATGGGCAATCGATAACCCCAGGCCGGTTCCCTCGTTTACTTCCTTGGTGGTATAAAAAGGCTCCAGGCAGCGTTCCTTGACCTCCGGAGTCATGCCGATACCGTTATCCTCTACTTCAACAACCAGTTCTTTGGTTGAATTCTGAAAAAGGCGAACCCATATCAGCTGTTGATAACCAGTCTCGGCCCGGTCGGCCTGTTTATTGACCGCGTAACGGGCGTTACTTAAAAAATTAACCAGAATCTGTTCAAATTTATGGAGATCAGTCTTGATTTGCGGCAGTTCATCGCTGATATCTTCATGTAGTTCTATGCCGTTTACCCTTAACTGTTCCCGAAAAAAAGAGAGAGAATTAGTCAGTGGGCGGCAGGGATCAAGTAATTGCAGATTGTCTAAATCACTGCGGGAAAATGAACGGACATTTTTCAAAACCTTTTCCGTTCGGATGACCTGGGCCAGGATATCCTTGACAGAATCTTTTAGTAAAAGATCGCTGCTGACCGCCGGGCTGGCAAGTAATCCTTCGGCGGCCAGTTGAATCACGGTCAGGGGCTGATGAATTTCATGAGCCATGCCCGAGGCCATCTCGCCCAGGGAGGAAAGTCGTCCGGCGTGGGCCAATTCCAGCTGTTTGGCAAACAGATCTTTTTCCATTTGCCGCTGTTTTTTCATATCCTCCCGCATCTGCAGATTAGCCTGACGCAGTTTTTTGTTTTTTTGTTTTAATTCCTCAACAAGCCTGGCATTCTCCCTGGAGAGCAGGAATTTGTCCGCAGCTTTATTTAACGAACTCCGCAGCTCATCTTCATTCCATGGTTTAAGGATGTATTCATAAATTTTTCCCTTGTTGACGGATTCAATAATATCCAGGACATCACAATGCGCGGTCAGGATTATCCTGACCGGGGTGGAGTTCACTTCATACATAGTGGTAAGCAGCTCAATCCCGCTGATTCCAGGCATTTTCTGGTCAGCGACGATGATGGCTATTTCCAGGGTATTATGAAAAATTTCCAGGGCCTCAGCTCCGGATAGAGCGGTAATTATCTGGAAATTATCTTGAAATGCGATTCGAAAATTACTTAAGTTTATCTCCTCATCATCTACATAAAGGAGTTTTAATTTTTCCATTTGTTTTCCGTAACTACTCATGTGATTTTATGTGTGCAAATCGCTGTATTTGTAACCAGTTACCTTTTCCCTTTACGAAGTAAACCGGTTCTGAACCGGTAGAATAACTTCGAATTCGGTACCCTTGCCGGGTTGGCTCCTGACCTTAATTTCGCCATTATGTTCTTCAATAATGGCGTAAGAAATAGCCAGGCCCAATCCGGTTCCATTGTCCTTTCTACTGAAAAACGGCTCAAAAATTTTTCCAAGATCAGCCGGGGAAATGCCGCAGCCGCTGTCTTTTATTAAAATATGAACATTTTTATCCTGCTGCCGGGTTTTGATGGTTACCGTTCCTTCCTCATTGATAGATTGCATGGCATTAACCAGCAGGTTAAGAAAAACCTGGTTAATTTTTCCACTCACACAGTTAACCTGCGAAAGTTCAGGATCATAATCACGGATAATGGTAACCCTATGTTTATATTTCGGTTGAACAAAGATTAAAGTATTGTCCAGAGACTCATTAATATCAACCGGTTTTGCTCTATTTTCATCCTGGCGGGAAAAATTACGTAATTGCCTGACAATATCGCCGGTTCGACGCGCCCCTTCACTTATATTAGTCAACAGGATGTCCACATCCTCCAGTAGATGGCGGCAGTTTTTCCCCTTTTTTTTAAATTTTTTTATTTCAATCTCGTGATCCTGGCTTGTCATCATTGATTCACAGCTGTTGACAATATTTTTTACCTCGTTTATCAACCTCTTGAGCGAGGGTACTGCCCCGGAAATAAAATTGGTAGTATTGTTTATTTCATGAGCTACCCCGCCTGCCAAGCGGCCAAGAGCGACCATTTTTTCAGATTGAACAAGCTGGGACTGGGTATTCCTGAGTTCTGTCAGGGTATCGGTTAACTGTAAATTAGTTTTCGCCAAAGCGTCGTGCTGAGAGGAAAGCTCTGCGGTTCGCTCCGCGACTTTTTTTTCCAGATTAAGTTTGAGATCATTAATGGTGCGAAAAGAGTTATGCAAATCATCAAGCAGTTCCAGGAAGGTATGTTGCAGGAGATCAATTTCATGGCCCTTTTCTTTTTTGCCGCTCATTTTTCTGATTTTAATCAGTAATTCTTCAATAGGGCGGGAGGCCTGTTTTACCACCAGTAAGGTTATTAAGATGGTCAACAGAAGAAAAATAAAGGTAAGTAAAATCCCCCTGGATACTATATTTCTAATCGACTGATATAAAATTTTCTTGTCAGTGACAATTTTTACAGAGCCGATAACCTCTTTCGTTAACGAGTCGTCTTGATTGTCAAAGTAGAACTCCTCATCGGGTGAAGATGGAGATAAAATCACGACAGGCGCCCAGAAGCAAAAAAAATCATCATGAAGCTCTACTACCGTTTTCTGGAAATCCGGCTGGATTTTATTTGAAACAAGGTTAACTGTGGCAACCTTATCCGGCATGGCGCCTGGGCGCTGCCTGCTGTAAAGCAGCTTACCATACCGGTTAAAAATAAAGACTCCTGCAACATCTTTACCGCTCAATACCGCTTCGGTCGGAAGTTGCAATTGCTCTTTGTCTTCGGCAAAAACTCCAAGCCTGACCACATAGGCCAGGAGCTTAACCTTGTTTGTTCCATCTTGAATTATTTGTCTGGTCAAAATCTTTTTCTGTAAATCTATGAAAACCAGATTAAAAATAAAGACCATAACCAGCATGGCAAACACCAGTCCGGTAAAGATACGACCGCTGAAACCTCTGAGCCAATGTTGAATTCGGGGAAAAATATTCATTGCCCTTTCCTCGAATTTATTTTCAGGTTGAATTTTGCGGCAATTTTTTCATTAACCCTTATATCCGGCTTTCTGGTTGCAACCGGCGGCAGTTGGCTGAGTTCGACACCACGCAAAAACTTATCAACCAATTCCGCGGTCTCTTCCCCCATGGCCTTGAGATCAGGGGCAATAGCCAGCAATGCACCTGATTTAAAATACTTAGGGGCAAAGGCCATAACCGGAATTTTATTTTGCAGGGAATAAAGGAAAAAAGCTTCCCGTGCCATGGGAGAGACCAGACAAGGGTCAGGAGTCAGCCAGAGCAGATCAATTGCCGGGTCAAGAGCGTTTAGTCCCCGTATTACTTCTCCGGGAGATTTAATTGGACAGGCACTGATCTCCAGGCCAAGATCATGGGCCGCTTTTTCGGCCTCCTTGATAAAAGTCGCCCGGTGAAGCTCATCATAAACAATACCAATCAGTTTAACCTGGGGCAGCAGGCGTCTGACCTCCTTAAGCTGCAGTTCAGGAGCCACTTCCATTTCAACACCAGTAACATTCTGATGCCCCTCGGTCAGGTCAATAGCATCAGGAACCAACATGTAAAACACAGGAATATTCGTAAAATTCATGGCCTCTATCACGGCCCTGCGGCCCACAGCAAGGATGAGATCAGGGTTATAACGAAAAACTTCCAGCCGCATGGTGCGGCTGTCGGACACATCGGTTAATATTATTTTATGATATTGAACGGACTGAATGCTCTTGTTCCCCATGGCGGGGCTGGAGGTAAGAGCTGCCTGGAAAGAGGAGATGGCTGTCTGGTAAGGCTTAATGGCGGAACTTTGCATTACGGCAATTTCCCCGGCTCCTGCCGATGAGACGGCGCCTAGAAAAACCAGGGTAAAGATAAATAAAAACCTGTAAATGTAATAAGAAAAAGATAACAAATTTGAACCGCGCAAAAAAAGGTAACTGCTCACAGGACACCGCATATTTTCGCGATCAGCCTGTCTTGTGTATAGCACCGGTATGGCGCGCCGGTCTGATTACGAAAATTTCCGGCATCAACCAGTTATAAATACTGAGGTTTGCACATATCAGGCGCATACCTCATGAATAGTTACAACTCAACTTTCTGACTTATTGTTTTGTTAATGATTTCTATAAATTATACAATTTGCAGCATAGATATATCGTCATTCCGGCTTGTCTTTAGCCGGAATCCAGGGATCATCGGCTAACTTTATGGATCGGAGTCTCGTTCCTCGCTTACCTCCGGCTAAAGACATTCCGGAATGACGAGCGAATTTTATTGGTGATGTTATATGACTTCAAATACTTATCTCAAGTCAGAAAGTTGAGGTTAAAAAAAAGAGTTCGGTAATAGTCCTGTTCGCTTATGAAAAGTCAAGTTACACAAGAGATAATGTTCCCTGAATCCCTTACCGTTATCGGGTTGTCGCTATTTGAGAAAAAATAAGCACAGCCATATAGTTGATATCCCGGAGTCTCGCCAGCTCGCTTTCCGGATCATTATTTTTTCAAAACAATACAGAGTTGGGAAAAAAGGGGCATTCTCGGACAGCCTCCTAGGGTTTGCCGCTTATCCGCTCCAGAGCTTCCCGGTAACGGTCAGCCGTTTTTTTGATAATTTCCGGCGGCAGGGGCGGTGGCGGCGGTGTCTTGTCCCAATCCAGCGAGGAAAGGTAATCCCGCAGAAACTGCTTGTCAAAGCTGGGCTGTCCCTGACCGATCCTGTATTGATCTGCGGGCCAGAAACGGGAGGAATCCGGGGTCAGCACCTCATCAATTAAAATCAGATCACCTTTGTAACGGCCCAGTTCAAATTTGGTATCGGCAATAATAATTCCTTTGGCACGGGCGTAGTCAGAGGCTTTTTTATAAAGATTAATACAGGTGACGGCTATTTTTTCTGTTTCTTCCCGGCCAAGAATTTCCGCCATTCTTTCAAGGGAAATGTTTTCATCGTGCAATCCCTGTTCAGCCTTGGTAGAGGGAGTAAAGAGAATCTCGGGAAATTGTTCGGATTCCTGCATGCCGGACGGCAGCTTAAAGCCGCAAACCGTGGTATCTTTCTTATAGGCCTTCCAGAATGAGCCGGAGATATAACCTCGCACAATACACTCAACCGGCAACGGTTCAGCCTTTTTGACCAGCATGCTGCGGCCCCGTAAGCTTTCCCGGTAAGGCTCGCAGGCTGCGGGATATTTGTCCGGGTTGGCAGAGAGCAGATGGTTAGGAATAATATCCTGAAGATAATCAAACCAGAACAGGGAAAGGCTGGTTAATACCGCGCCTTTTTGAGGGACAGGTTCTTTCATCACCACATCAAAGGCTGATATGCGGTCAGTTGCTACCAGCAGTAGCTTGTTTTCTACTTCGTAAATATCCCGCACCTTACCGCGGTGAAGAAGTTTCAAATCAGTAAAATCAGTTTCTATTATTTCTTTTGTCATTTTATCTTCCTTTCAGCATGTTATCCATGAGGCCCGGTTGCTGTATTTAAAAGCGCTCCATGAACGCCTTCCCGCGTATGCTTCAATTCTGCGATATACTGATTTATTATCGAGGGGCGTGAAGCACGCGCGTGGCGGTGTCGCTAAATCCCACAGTTAAGGGATTGTCGCCGTCCGGGTGTACTTTATTGAACGCTTAGGCGCTTACGGCCATTGTCTAAACAATTTTTTGTTTTGATTTTTGGTAACTTCTCCATATGTAGTGGTGGCACCCAACCGTAGGTCTGC
>JANTFJ010000173.1 GCA_024763495.1 Desulfobulbaceae bacterium
AACAACTCGAAGGTCTCACTATGTTCGCTATCTGCATCTACTGTTAAGGGACTTACACCCGTCAAGCGAGTACCAAACAGAGTCCAGAGCCTTAATTCCTCTTCCAGTTTATCTGGGCCAGGCGCTCAGCCCATGAGTAGTTACGTCTTATGAAGAAATTCCAGGCCAACCTGAGGGGATGAGGCCTGGGCCCGCCTTAAACGTTGTCCCAGTCCAGCCCTGTAAGCCATACGTCCGGCTTCCACCCCCATAGCAAACGCCCTGGCCATGCTCACCGGATCTGCTGCCACGGCAATAGCAGTATTAACCAGCACCGCATCAGCGCCCAGCTCCATGGCTTGAGCGGCATGGGAAGGCGCTCCGAGTCCGGCATCAACGACCACCGGCACCCTGGCCTGTTCAATAATTATCTCAACCTGAGCCAAGGTCAAAATCCCCTGATTAGTTCCGATTGGCGAGCCTAACGGCATAACCGCGGCCACGCCCGCATCCTGCAGACGCAGAGCCAGGATGGGGTCTGCATTAATATAGGGCAGGACAATAAAATCATCCTTCACCAGTTCCTCTGCCGCCTTCAGGGTTTCAACCGGGTCGGGAAGCAGGGTTCGAGGATCGGGAGTAACTTCAAGCTTAAGCCAGCTGCCGGCACCCGAGGCCCTGGCCAGATGGGCCAGACGCACAGCTTCAGCCGCGTCCCTAGCACCGGAAGTGTTGGGCAGAAAAAGATACCTGTCCCGATCCAGCATACTCATGATATCATCTTCAGGATTCTGCAGATCCACCCGACGCAGAGCCACGGTAACCATCTCACAGCCTGAGGCCGCAAGAGCATCTTTCATTACCTGAGAAGAGGCAAATTTCCCTGTACCGCCAAAAAGGCGGGACGAAAAAGTTCTACCAGCAATAGTTAACATTTTTAAATAAATCTCTCTTCCAGAGTCAATCCTCTGACTTCTGACTTCTGTCCTATGACTTCTGTCGCCTGTTACCCGCCGCCGACAAAGCGAATCAATTCCAGCCTGACTCCATTCCGCAGCCTGTACCCCTCATACTCCTCAGGCCGTAATATCCGGCCGTCACATTCAACCACGACGCTTGCCGCCTTCAGCCCCAGACCGGTAAGTAACTCAGCCACCGTACTGTCAGGGGCAAGCTCCAGTTCTTCTCCGTTGCAGATTATCTTGATCAACGGCCATCCCCCTTGCCCAGCAATATCCGGATTACCTGATTAGCCTGATGATGAGCCGCAATCCCTACCCTGGCAGCCATAAGCTTACGCTCCGGTTCAACCTCTGACTCCATATCACCGACCAGGTAAACGCCTTTCCTTATCTGTCTGGTTTTAATCAGGTTATTATCTCCGCAGCCAGCCACTCCCGAGGCTCCGACATAGGCCACCTGCGGCATTTCGGATAAAACGGTTCGTAAAGCCTCAGCCTTACTTTCGGCCTGATCAAAACATTCAACCAGAACATCAACATCATTAAAATAATCAACAATCAAAGAAGTGGTCAGCCGTTCATTTATAAGTTCAACCTTAATCCCGGGATTAATCCGGCTGATAATATCCTGTAAGGCTACAGTTTTCAAGCAGCCAAGCTGATCAGGGAAATAATACTGACGCTGAAGATTGTCGGCTTCAATCCGGTCAAAATCCGCCAGTCGCAGACATCCGACTCCTGATCTGGCAAGCGCAACTGCCACTGCTGAGCCAAGTCCTCCCAGTCCCATAATACCGACAATATTTTCTCCAAGCTCCCGCATCTCAAGCCCTGTTCAGATTTGGAGGAATCCGGCTTACTGTCATAAATAAGGGATACTTACCGAGTAAGCGCTCCATAAACACCATCCCGCACACGCTTGACCCCTGTGATATACCGATCTATTATCGCAGGAGTGAAGCACGCGCATGGCAGTGTCCCTCAATCTCTTACAGTTATGGGGCAGTCGCCGTCCGGGTGTTCTTTATTGAGCGTTATCAAAATAATGCCTACCAGGAACAGCATCCCGGGGATCAGGCGGAAGACATCATACTCCACATGAGTTAACGATGGTAGATATTTTTTCTTTGACATTGCTTTATCCATTGCAGACAAGTAATATTCTATTATCGGTAACTACTCATATGGCACCGCATATTTCCACGATCAGCCTGTCTTACATAGCACAAGTATGCTGCGCCAGTCTGATCACGAAAATCTATGGCACTCTGTAACCAGTTACAAATACTGAAATTTTCACTCATTAGGCGTAAATATTCGGGTTGGGTAAAAACTACCCTTCTCGACCCCTTTAAATGTTCGAATAGTGTCCCGTATTTGTTCGTTTCGGCGTGTTCACTATAGTATACTATGTGAATCATGCCTAAACGGACGAAGGTGGGGTGCTAGCCGAATATTTACCTTTCCGGAGTATTATTTTTTAAAACAACACAGAGTTGGGCAGGTAAGCGAGGTACGAGACTCCGCAGAAAGGGCATTCTCGGACAGCCTCCAGGAGAACGCTTACAGACTGGAGCTACAAGTAAACAAGCAGCCCCGGTGAACGGTTAGCAATAAGGGAATAAATTGTCTGTTAATCCGACAAACAAAAATCAAATCTATTTATCTTATTTAATTCAGGTCTGCATCCTGCTGCCTGTCTTGTTTGCTGTTGCCATACCGACTATTCATGCTGCCGAACCAATTATTGTCAGCCAGGAAAAAGAGGCTTATCCTCTTGGACTTTATATGGATATACTCGAAGACAAAACCGGAGTATTAACCATCAAAGATATTCTTAAACCCGAAACCGCCGGCCTTTTTCAGCAATCCAATGAAAAAGCGCCGGGATTCGGCTTCTCAGACTCGGCTTACTGGGCCAGAATAAAAATAAAAAGCAAACTCCCGAACAAGGCAACCTATTACCTTGATGTAAAATACCCCATGCTTGACCATGTGGAATTTTATGTACCGGATGCCGACAATAAACTGCAAAAATTTGTTGCCGGTGATCACCATCCATTTCACGAACGTGTTCTCGAGTATACAAACTTTGTTTTTCCAGTGCCGCTGCAACCCGGTAGAGAGATAACCTGCTTCCTGCTTTGTCGAACTACCAGTTCGGTGAATCTGCCGGCTGTTCTTCTCTCCTCCTCAGCCCTGGCGAAAACTACTTCACTGGAACATCTGATGCAGGGCATATATTTCGGCATTGTCCTGGTGATGATTCTTTACAACCTCTTTCTTTTTATAACTATCAAGGATACCAGCTATCTCTATTATGTCCTTTTTATTTTTGGTTTCATGATCTTCCAGCTTACCCTGAACGGCTTCTCTTTCCAGTATCTCTGGCCGAACAGTATCTGGTGGGCCAACAATAATCTGCCCTTCTTTATCTTCTTCGCTTACATGTTCGGCGCCATGTTCACCCGCTCAATTCTTTACACCAGGAAATTTCTGCCCAAGGCCGACCGGGTTCTCTATTATTTTCAATACCTGGGAGGAGCGGGAATGGTTCTCTCGCTCTTTGCCGACTACTCATTAAGCATCAAACTGGCCACAGCCCTCTGTTTTACCCTGCCGTTTCATATTTACTGCGGCTTGAAAATTATGTTAACCGGCTACCGTCCTGCCTTTTATTATGCCGTTGCCTGGTCGGTTTCGCTGGTGTCAATAGTTATCTACTCGGCCAAAACATTTGACTTACTACCCAACATCTTCTTCACCCAATGGAGCGCCCAGATCGGTTCGGCCTGGGAGGTATTATTACTGGCCATAGGCCTGGCTGATCGCTTTCACCTGCTCGAAGAAGAGAAAAAAAATGTCCTTGACGAATATACGTCCCGACTGCAGAAAGCTAATGTTAAACTTGACGAAGCCAATATTGAACTATTAGACGCAAATACGGAACTTAACAAACTTAACCTGCAACTGGAAGAACGGGTCGTCTCCAGGACAACAAAATTAAGCCTGGCAAATTATGAATTAAGCCGTGAGGCCCAGGAAAGAAAAATGGCTGAAGATCGGGCAAAAGCAGCCAGCCTGGCCAAATCAACTTTCCTGGCCAACATGAGCCATGAAATCAGAACGCCGATGAACGCTATAATCGGCATGACCAGACTAGCGCTGAAAAACAACAGTGACAACAGAATAAAAACTTATCTCCAGGTAATTACTACTGCCGGGCATACCCTGCTGGGTATTATTAATGATATTCTGGATTTTTCTAAAATTGAGGCCGGCAAGCTGGAAATAGAAAATATTGATTTCAGCCTGCAGACGGTCATGGCCAACATCAATTCAATGTTCACGGCAAAAGCCAGGGAAAAAAATATTATCCTCAGCCTTACCGTTGACGATAATGTTCCGGACAAACTGAAGGGTGACCCCCTGCGCCTGGAACAGATCATTATTAACCTGGTTAATAACAGTTTAAAATTCACTGACCAGGGTGAAGTTAAAATCGAAGTCAGCCTGGCCAATAAAAAGGGAAAACATATTACCCTGTTCGTTTCCGTAACAGACACCGGCATCGGCCTGAGTAATGAAGAGACCAGCCGATTATTTACCGCGTTCAGCCAGAGTGATAATTCAACCACCAGGGAATACGGCGGCACCGGACTCGGGCTCGCTATCTGTAAACAACTGGTCAACATGATGGATGGAGAAATTAAGGTTACCAGCACTCCCGGCAAGGGCAGCACATTTTATTTTACCGTGGTTGTCGAGCTTTCCCGGGAAAATCTGGAAAAAATGAACAAAACTCCGGTTCAAGCCCAGCCGGAGATTTCCACATTAAAAGAAGCGCTGGTACTGCTGGTAGAAGATAACAAAATCAATCAACAGGTTGCCGTGGAAATCCTGGAAGATGGCGGAATCAATGTCGAAATCGCAAATAATGGTCAGGAAGCGCTTATAGCTGTAAAAGAAAAAAAATATGACGCAATACTCATGGATATTCAAATGCCGACAATGGACGGTTTTAAGGCAACTCAAATGATTCGTAGTGATAATGCCCTGAGGGATGTGCCGATTATTGCCATGACAGCCCATGCCATGAAAGGCGATCGGGAAAAATGTCTTGAATCCGGCATGAATGATTATATTGCCAAGCCGATTGATCCTGATATTCTTTTCTCGATTCTGGCAAAATGGCTGCAAATAACTCCGAGTGAAAAAACTGCCGGAAAAGACATTAGTTCCCTGCCAACGGAACTGCCGGGGCTTAAACTCGCTGAAGCGCAACAAAGGCTGAACAATAACAAAAAATTGCTTTTTCAGCTTCTGCAGGGATTTGCCAAGGATTACAAAACAGTCCCGGAGGAAATAAAGCGCTCTATCGATAAAAGTGACCTTGAAGCGGCCCGCCATCTGGTTCACAATCTTAAAGGCGTTGCCGGCAACTTATCAATATATAATGTCAGTAACATTGCCAGTGAGATAGAAAAAGATCTTAAAGAAAATAAAAAAATTTCTCCTGAACAAATCACGGCGCTGGCAGAAGAAATGACAATTGCCCGCCAGTCCATCAGCAGAATTGACTATCAGGAAATTGAATCTTCCAAAATTAATCATGCAGCAGTAACAAGATTTGACCGAAAGAAAATTGCCAGACAATTGAACCTGCTGCTTGATCTGCTGGCCAGTAATGATCTGGACGCGGAGGCATGCCTGGCCAAAATCATGCAGCAGGCAGGTCACAGTGATGAAATAAAAAAAGAATTGATCGCGGCGGACCAAAGCCTGCAGCAGCTTGATTTTCAAACAGCCGGCAGCCACATAAAGACAATAATTGCCGCCCTTGATCATCCGGCCAACCTCAAGGCAGAAAAATAATATTTCTCTCAAAGAAAGGTTCATCCGGACTCTCAATTTCTGTAAGCGTTTACCAGCACCTCACGGAGTCGGAGTTTATGCCCTGTTTTTAAGGGTGCTTACCTCTTTGCCCATTTGAGCCTGCTTGAATAGCACCAGTATGCTGCGC
>JANTFJ010000174.1 GCA_024763495.1 Desulfobulbaceae bacterium
GCGATAAAAAATGGAGCAAAGCTCATCACATGGATCGCCCAGAGGGCTGGGCTCCTACAGGAGCTTTATCGTTATCGTTCAAGCAGTGCCTTAAATTTCTTCATTTACCTGATTTGAGAAAAAATACCAGTTCTCGGACAACCTCCGACAACTGGTATTGAATAATAAATTTGCAGCAAAGTGTCCATCATGATTTTAACAACGGAGATGTTTTGAACAGGCCCGCACAGTATTTCAGGGCTGGGGCCGGTGGAATGATAATCAACGACAAGGGCCTTGTGCTTGGCCTGGAGCGGGCTGACATTCCAGGTTCCTGGCAGATGGTACAGGGTGGGCTCGACTGCTTCGAAGAGCCGCTTACGGCTGTTTTAAGAGAAATAACCGAAGAAACTGCTATTCGGGACAGCGATCTGGAATTAATTGATTCATACCCTGAGCCCCTGGTTTATGAGCTTCCAGCTAAGGCTCGGAGCAAGATGACTGGCCGTGGCCAGGTGCAATTCTGGTACCTGTTTAAATTTATCGGCAATGATCAGCTTATTGATGTTATAAACGGCGGCGAATTCCGCACCTGGAAGTGGCTGGATTTCCATATCCTGCTGGCGGAAGTAGTTGATTTCCGTAAGCCCCTTTACCGGAAACTTGCTGTAAGGTTTCAACAATATCTTGCCTGACTGCTGTTCATAAAACAACCCCGCAGCAACAGCGCTCATTATCGTTTTTGTCTGTAACCAGTTACAATTACAGGGTTAGCGAAGTTATTACGCTTACCTCATGAGTAGTTACTTTTGTCTTTCATTCTCAACTTTCTGACTTGAGATAAGTGTTTGAAGTCATATAACATCACCAATAAAACTCGCTCGTCATTCCGGCATGTCATTAGCCGGAGGTAAGCGAGGAACGAGACTCCGATCCATAAAGTTAGCCGATGATCCCTGGATTCCGGCTAAAGACATGCCGGAATGACTATATATCTATGCTGCAAATTGTATAATTTATAGAAATCATTAACAAAACAACAAGTCAGAAAGTTGAGTTTCATTGTAATGCGGATCGTTTTTCTAACCCACAAAATCAGTACCCCCTTGAGGGGTGTAAGTGCCTTGGAAAGGGCATTCCCGGACAGGCTCTTAGTGGTTCTGTGGTGATAAATCAATTGCCGGTTTCCAGTTGAGCCATTCTTCGTCGAGCTTTTCGTGGAGGATAAAATGCTGTCCCGCCCCTGCTTGCGGCCCCATTGCTTCTCCTTCCGGGGTGGCCAGGGAAATGCCGCCGGCAACAATGGATTCAATGGATTCGGTAGATATCCGCACTCCGGAAAAAATACCGGCATCCACATTAACCCCGCTGACATTCCAGAAAACTGTATTTTTATGAATAAGGGGCTCGTAACAATGGTTTATATTAACATAAACCAAAACTTCCTGGGCTGAATCTGCCAGCTCATAGCCAACTACCCTGCCGACCTGTACCTGCCGATAATACACCGGTGAATTCTGTTCAAGGGAGCCAAGGGTGGGGGTACGAAGAATAATGGTCAGCCCCCCTTTTATTTTTTCCCGCAGGCAAGGCGGTGAATTACAGGCCACAAGGTTTTGAGTGCGCTCTCCTTTGTTGCCGGGCAGCACGGCAATATAGGATCCCTTGATTATTGTATCAAGATTACTGATGCCGGAGAGTTTAAATTCCGGGGAAACCAGCCAGACCAGAGAATCAGTCAAAAAAAGTTTTTCATCTTCCTGGTTAATGAGGCCACAGGCAACAATAAAATCCTTGTCCAGATCAATTTTTATATCATTAATCTCACCTACCGTGACCCCCTGATATTTTATTTTCATCCCTTTTCTGAGCCCCTCCGGTCTGCTGAAATGAATAGCTATCTTTGTTTTATCTACATCAAGTGCTTCCTGATAACCGTTATATAGGGTAAATAGAGTATTTTCATTCGCTGTTTCATCATTTTTCGGGCTGAAAAAGGCAATGCCGCCAGCCAGGATACTTTTAGCAGAACCAGTAGTAATTTTAAAATTTCCGATACCGCCTTCCACGGATATACCGCTGATATTGTAAAATCTACTGCTCTTTTTTAAAAAATGGGCATATTTTTCAGCAATAAAAACATCAAGAATAATATTCTGCCCGTCTTCCGCCGGCCGGACACCAACAATTTCACCCGCTTCAATGTTTTTGAACAGGACAGGAGAGCCTACGGAAAAAGCCCTGCTGCTCCCAGCCAGGACATTAACTATCAGGCCGTCCGGTTTTAACGAATGATTATTTTCTGCAGCAGCATGAAAATTTTCATAAAGGGTAAATGTTGTATTTTTTTTTTGCCGCCTTTTTTTCCTTAAGGGCAACAGCGCCATTGGCAAAGGTGATTCCGCCGGAAATCAGTGAAGTCATGGTTCCGCTTTCTAATTTAAGACCTTTTTCCAGGCTGGCCTCTAATTTAATCCCTCCTGTTTTCCAGAAAACCGAGCTCTGTCTGACTAAGTGATGATACTTTTTATAAATAAAGATATCGGCTTTGATCTTTTCGCCATCATCTGTCAGGTCATAAGCGCTTACCTCACCCACCTGCATTTTTTTTGTACAGTACCGGCGCACCGATAGAAAGGAATGTAGAATTTTTACTGATCAGGCTATAGTTTGTGCCGGGTCTCAGCATTTCTTCAGCCAGTGGTTGTTCAACAGTTACAAAATGTTCACAGTAATCGCCATTCCCAGGTTTGAACGTCAGGTATGTTCCCTTTATAATGGTATCGAGATTTTCAACCCGGTTTACTGACAATTTTGGTTGTACCACCCAGAATTTCGTATTTTCCCGCAGGGCGAATTCCGCCTCAGGGTTAAAAAGAACGTGAGCCGTAACACTTCTTTTTTTATCCTTGTTGAATTTAAAGTCTGTAACAACTCCAACCTCGAAACCCCGATACATTACCTTGGAAACTCCGCTGATCAGCCCTTTGGCAGAGGGCAGCTGCAAGGTGATTTTTATTCCATATTCCGCGGCCTCATAGTCCTGATACAAGGGAAACACCGCCCCGTTATCAGCTTGCCTGCTGTCCATTTTTTCTTTTGGTGTATAGAAACTGATACCGCCGTACACCAGGGAAGCCACGCTTTCAATTTTAATTTTAAAACCGGACAGTCCGCCATTGACGGCAATACCGCTGCTGTTCCATAAGCGGGTGCCGCTTTTAACCAGTTTGCTGTATTGTGGTTTAATATAAGCGTTTATTTCTACCCCCCGGCCATTCAGCAGTTTATAGTCCTGTACAGAACCGACAGTAATATTTTTGTAATAGATATTGCTGCCTTTCTGGATAGACCCCAGTGACTCGGCTTCAAGCTTGAAATGCAGGCCAGGCACATAGTAAGGTTTGCCGGGTGATTCATCCATGCCGGTAAATTTTCGGGATTCCATTTTTGACTGACCCCGTTGTACGCCGATGTAGCTGCCTTTCAGCAAGGTTCCCAGCCCGCTTATTTTACCAGCCGACACCTCAGGTTTGACAATCCAGAATTTAGTATCTTCCACCAGGCTTTCCCTGGTTTGTTTATCCATTTCAATGGTCAGATCAATACCTTTCAAATCTTCACTCACCTTCATGTCTCGAACAATACCAACGGGAATTCCTTTGTACATAACCTCGGTCTTTCCCACGATGATTCCTTCACCGTTCTTAAAATGGACAACAATATCAATACCGGCATTCCGGATTCCCTGAAAAAGGAGCCATCCTCCTACCAGCAGGGCGACGATTGGTAAAATCCAGATTGGTGAAATTCCTTTTTTATGCTTTATTTCAGGAGACTGCATCAATTTGCCTTCATGTCATTTCAGTTTATGTTATCAGGGAATGTAACTACTCATGGGGGTAAGTGCCTAATGGTAAATGTTCGGCTAGCACCCCACCTTCGCCCGTTTAGGCGTGATTCACATAGTATACTATAGTGAACACGCCGAAACGGACAAATCTGGGGCACTATCCGAACATTTAATGGGGTAGAGAAGGGTAGCTTTTACCCAACCCGAATATTTACGCCTAATGAGTGCAAACCTCAGTATTTGTAAGAGGTTAGGATACTTGTTTTATTTACACCCTGACCTGCATCCTTTGCCACAATCCCCACAGTAGCTTTATTATTGCTGTTCTTCTATGGTTAATCAGCTGATTTGTCAAATAAACAGGGAACCATCCGCTCTATTCGGGCTTCACTCCTCCCAGAGCAGACGAGGATCAAAGGTAATAGCGCAAAACATGGTAGAAAGGACAACCGCAGTAAAATAGGTTACTGCCGGGGCTGCCTCAATACTGGTTAAATTGCCGAAGTTAAATAAAACCTGGAGCAGGGCAATAACAAAAATATCAAGCATTGACCAACGCCCGACAAAAAGGATAATCCGGAAAAACAGGGTCTTGTGCCTGAGCCGGCCTTTCCAGCGAAAATGAATGGACAAAAGCATCAAAAAAATACCAATGATTTTAAAACAGGGAACCAGGACGCTGGCTGTGAGAATAATAATGCCGATGCCATATGATCCTGTCTGGAAAAAATAAATAATACCATCTATGATCGTGGAATAATCGGCTTTCCCTAAAAAATCCATTTTCATAATAGGCAAAATGTTGGCGGGGAAAAAAAGAATTGCCGCGGTTATAAGCAGGGCCCAGGTACGATTGATGGAATCAGGCTTGCGAAGATGAAGTGCTGCTCCGCAGCGAGGGCAGTTAGAAAGTCCGCCCTCCGGAAGCAGTTTGTGGCAGTCCGGACAAAGGATTAAGCCGGCCTCACGCGCAGTGATATAATTTCCCCGTGAGATCAATTTTTAAGCTTCTCCGGCTTATGTTCAATCCGATCCCAGAATTCATGTTCGTCCATGGTAACCGAGGCATAGAGAGCCATGATCAGCAAGGCGATAAAACAGAATAAGCCGAAATTATAATGGATATGGGCCATATGATGTAATTTTATTATTGCCACCAGTATTCCCACCATGAATACTTCGCGCATGCCCCATTCATTAAAATGTTTATAATAACGCAAGCAGCGTGGTAGACAATTGGGATAGCGTTTTATTTTAAGAAAAAAAGCAATGGTAAAGGTAAGCAATAATTTAATCAGGGGAAATATAGAGCTGGTCAACGCCACCATAATCGCCACCCCCCTGTAACCATTTTGATAAATTTTTATTATCGCGTTAAAAATTGAACCAGCCTGCTCCATGCCCATGGTGTCAAGAGTCATTATGGGCAAAAAAACAGCCGGAACAAAGAGCAGTAGGCCGGTTAAAGCACAGACCAGTGTTTTTTCAACGGAATTTTTTACGGGTATGTGGAGAGTATAACCGCATCTGGGACAACAGGCCTTGCAGCCGGGGTAGAGATGTTTCTTGAGCAGAAGAATATCACAATCAGGACAGGCAAGCAGGTCAGCGGGGTTTGTTTTCAGCAGATCAATTTCATCTTTCGTCATTCGACATTAGTGCCTTACTTCTGAGAAGCTGTAACAAAAAACGTAACTGCTCACAGGGCACCGCATATTTCCGCGATCAGTCCGGCTTACGTATGACTACGCCGACCTGATCACGAAAATCTACGGCACCCTGTAACCAGTTACAATTACAGGGGTTAGCGAAGTTAGGACGATTATCCCATGAGTAGTTACCAAAAACAAGAGATAAGCACCCTTAAAAACAGGGCATAAACTCCGACACCGTAAGGTGCTGCTGAACGCTTACTTGTAGGGTGGGCTGTGCCCACCATTATGGTGAAATAAAATAACTATTCCTCTCCGCTGAATTCCTCAAAGAAAATACCAACCGGAACCAGCAGGGTGTCAAAAAGCTCAAAGCCGGTAGGTTCAGCGAAATAAGAGGGCTCTTCTTCACCTGTGGCAATCAGGACGA
>JANTFJ010000175.1 GCA_024763495.1 Desulfobulbaceae bacterium
AAATATTGGCAATGGTCGAGGTTAACTGATTCTGGGTGGAACCGAGACCGGAACGGATCTTGTCAAGGTTTTTCAGAGCGGAATCAGCGATACTGATAGCGGTCTGCGCTCCCTCCTGGCTGGTAACATTAACATCAGCCAGAGTGAACTTTTCAACATCCCCAACAGAAGTGGTTGCTGTCGCACCGCTGCTGGATGTCTGGGTAGAGGCCAGAATACTTTGACTTTCAATAACAGAACCAGACTTTAAGGTCATTGAACTGTTCAAGTAGTTTGTCCCCGAGGTAACCGTATCACCGGTCAAAACGGTACCGGCCTTTAACAGATCACCACCGGCAATCGAGATGTCATCGGTTAAGACCGTGCCGGCTTTCAAGATACTTCCAGCCGTCAGTCTTGTCCCGGCTGCCAGCACCATGTCGCCGGCCAGGGTTTCGGCATCAATGATGTCAAGATTTCCACCAATTGTTGAGCCGGTTGCCAATTGGGTATTACTGTGGAGTATGGAGCCGGCCTTGACCGTAACATCCTGTAAAGCAGTTCTTTCATCATCAAGCTGGACATCTCCGCCGATTGTGGAGCCGGCAAGAATATTTCCTTTAGCCCCACTGCTAATGACTGAACCAGCCTTCAGGGTCATTCCCACATCCATCGTGGTTCCACCGGCTGAAGTGGTAATATCAGCCCCCACATAGGAACCACGGGCCAGTGCCGTTTCCCCGGAGAGAACCGAATTTGCCTTAGCCAGCAGATCTGAACTTAAGGTGCTTGAAACACTAACCGTCACATCACTGCCCAGAGTTTCACCAGCTTCAATCCAGCCGACCGTAGTACTCAATCGGGTAGTAACGGTGGTGCCCTGGGTAAGAACCGAATTTGAAGCCAGGACTGTCCCGGTTTTCAACAAACTTTCCTCGGCCGCCGTAACGCTGCCGGCACCATCTTCAAGCTGCACAACTCCACCAAGGATTGACCCCTTTTCAATAACGCTGTTTGAAGCCAGCACAGAACCGGCAGACAGGAAACTGTCATTGGTGGTTGTAACACTGTTTCCCAGAGCGGTACTGTTAACAGCAAAACCAAGGGTAGAACCATTTTTCAATATTGACCCGGACTCCAGGACAGAATCTTTCACCAGAGTTGAATCAACGTTGGTAGTGGTGTCACCCTGAATCTGCACGGAAGTAGTCAGATCCAAAGAAACGGTTTCAGCTTCATCGGAAACCTTGATCTCATTAGCGCCGATCTGGAACAGTTTGATGGATCCAAAGGTACTCATGTCACTGCCGGCCAGAACAGTACCAGTACTTCCCTGCACCTGGATAGCCCGACCATCACTTGAGGTCAATGTCAAGAATCCGGAGGCGTCAACACTTGCTGTTACCCCGTGCTGATCACTCTTCTGGTTAATAGCAGTTACCAATGTTCCATTAACATCATTAGCCTCAACCGCGATTTCACCAATGGCAATACCGTTAATCGCGAAATCACTGCCTGTGCTGCCGGCAGCCACTGCCGAGACACTTGTGGAAGACACATTTGCCTGAGCGGTTACACCGGTAGAATCGGCGACCGTATTTATAGCATCAGCCAAGGCTCCCATCCCATTATCGGCGCTGTTATTATAAGCAAGCTCAACAGATTTAATACCTACTTCAAGATCCTGGATACTACTGGTAATAGTTAAACGAACTTCTCCGCCGTTAGCAGCATCGGTAGTTAAATTAGCAGTGGACAGATGACCGGTCTTGGTTGATTCCGAAGAGCCGATTGAAACACCAACCGTCTCACCGGTAAAGGCACCGACCTGAAATTTCTTGTCGGTAAAAACACCGGAAAGAAGCTTCTGCCCGTTAAAAGATGTTGTCTTGGCAATCATATCAAGCTCAGACATCAGCTTGTTAATATCAGCCTGGATCGCTTTACGGGAATCGGTAGTCTGGCCGTCCTGAGCTGCCTGGATAGCTTTGGTCTTAATGGTATTAACAATATTAATAGACTCTTCCAAAGCGCCGTCAGCAGTCTGAACCATGGAAATACCGTCATTGGCGTTCCTGATAGCCTGTCCAAGTCCCAGCCCTTGAGAGCGCAGAGAATCGGCAATAGCCATGCCTGAAGAGTCATCCGCGGCCTTGTTAATCCGCAAACCGGACGATAGTTTTTCCAATGATGCCGACAAAGCGTTATCGTTTTTGGTCAAGTTTTTGTGGGCATTTAAGGCTGCCACATTTGTATTAATTCTTAAGGTCATTATGTACTTCCTCCATGATTTTATTTATTGAGGATTCCGTTCCTCAATATTGATAACAAAAAAATTACTTTCTATTCAACTTGTTACGACAAAAAACAATCTAAAAACTCTATGATTATGCCGGGCAACACCTCCTTGATGGTTATTTTTTAATTTTTTTAACGTAACTGCTCACATGGCACTGAACCTTCCCGCGACCTGCCTGTCTTACATAGCACCAGTATGCTGCGCAGGCACAGGTAAGCGAGGAACGAGACTCCGAATGAACAAATCTAAGCACTGGTAAACGCTTAAAGACTTAAATATTGCAAAGATTTACTCCCTGGTGAACGGTTACCTTTTTAACAACAAAATTTCATCTGAAACACAGGACTTTCCTCGTCTTACTTTCCATATCGGAAATTTTCCGTCAAACTTGATTTTTATTTTGTATCAGGCTCATATATTCTTCTCCATATCAGTATATTGTCAGGAAATTCGTTTCGCTCGCCCCCTGACCTACATTTTCTATGCCCGCGAGCTGATATAACCGCTGTCACGCAAACCAACCGAGAATTGTTTACAGTCATATTTTTTTTAATAAAGAGAACCAGAGGCAAAGTACTATTGTCCACCACGGACTAGTTCAAGCCGCAGAAGAGCATCCTGGTTATCAGGCATTTTTGCCAATACGGATTGATAAGCCGCAACAGCGGCTTCTAATTGTCGATCCCGCAGATAGGCGTCCCCCATTTTCAGGAGTGATTCAAGATGATCGGGCAAGGCAACGAAACAACGTTCATAGGCAAGAACGGCTCCATTATAATCACCATTATTTAATAATATATCTCCTAATTCATGCCACAGCATGCCGGAACGGGGATCAATAGTTACCGCCCTCTGCAAAACATCAACTCCTTCATCATACCTTTCGCTTTCCAGATAAAAACGGGCCAGCCAGGTTAACCATTCCGCAGAATCAGGCTTTTTGCGCAATGCTTCTTTGATATTATTAATCGCGGCCGGGTAATCTCCATTCAGGGCATCAAGCCGAGCTTGAAAAAAATTTATTTCCGCCTCCCTCCCCTTAAAAACGTTCCAGGACGACAATAATTTTGCCGGAAGAGCTGTTTTCCTTTTTTCCAGTGATTCAGTTATAAGAACGGCATGTTCCTTCCACAGTTGCTTTAAGGAAGCCGGCCATTCCATTTCAGCGGAAATCAAAAAGGCAACTCTTTGCAGCCAGGTAACAAATAAGGAGGGATACATCTCCCACTTTTTCGCGGCAATCGTAATCCACAAAGCAGCATTTTCTTTTCTTATGGCGGCCACCGAATCGGCCTGGAATTGATCAAAGCTGATGGCCTTCAGCCAATACTCTTCGGCCTTTTGCCAATCAAGTAATCCAGCGGCGCATGCCCCTTTAAAAAAATAATATTCTCCTTTTTTCCGGACTGGAGAAATCATCTTTTCAAGAATATTTTTCGCCTGCAGCAGGTTGCCGGCTGAGACGTAAAGCCGGACAAGCTCCAGGCTTTTTACCTCGCCATACCTCTTTGACAGGAGAGACAACAATTTATTTTCCGCTTTCAAAAAATGAACAAGGAAATTTAATTCTTCCCAGTACATTTTTAAAGCCGCGTCACGCTCGATATTAATCTTTTCTATGCGCTCAAGTTCGGCAGAAAGCCACTGGCCATAGCCTTTTTCCCGCAATACAATCTTATTTTGTTCAAGCATCCGATCGTTTTCATCCAAAGCCTGAAAAGTAACTTCCAGCAGATGCTCCCACAGTTCTGATTTATCCAACTTACTATTGACCCGATCAAAACCGGTCAAAGACTTAGCAAGATGAGGAGACAGATCTTCCCTGTTCCGCAAGCCCGTATTCTGCTCCAGGTATTTTTCCAGTTCCTTGACAGCTATTTTCTTTAAGCGGGCAGCTTCCGTGATTAACCCCTTCATTTTTTTTATTTTCTTCAAGAAGAAATCACAAGTTTTTATAAAACTGATTATCGGCCAGCTATCCCCAGAGGAAACAGCCTTATCAACAATATCCTCCACTAAAAATTCATCCCGCATATATTTTTCAATAACCTGGTCAAGTCCCATAACCATGGTGCCTGCTATATGGGCTCCTCTGGAGGTCGCGTTAAGATACGTTGCCGGATGTTCCTCAACCATTTCTTCAAACTGCTTTTGCAGGCTCATAAACTGCCGGTCTGTCCGCACCTTTTCGCCATGCACACCAGGCACATAAAAAAGTTCCCTGTCGTTGGGAAAACCGGTTGCCGAAAATACTGTTCCTTTGGCGTGGTCAACTGCGTCCGCCCCTGGATAACTCAAATCCTGGCCGACAAAAACAATAGGATCAGCACCGATGATCTGGGCAATACCAAGAGAAAGATGGGCAACCGAGCCGCCAAAAGAAATCCTGGACTTGATCCCAAGGCTTTCCATCACCCACCAATGAGGCCGATCATCCGGGAACTCAAGAAACAGGTGCTTCACTGAAAATCTTTTCGGGATAAGCGGGGTTCCCTTTACCATGGAAACCAAAGCAAACGGCCAGGTTTGACTTAAAAACGGGGCAATTTTTTCAAAATTAGCCTCCTGAAAATCAATACTTGTGACAAAATCAGGCATAATTCCCGCTTCAAGCAAGGAAGCCAAAGCTGAATCAGCGGCAATTATAACACAATGATTACTGGCATTCTTCAAACCAGGCAGACATTGATCAAGCGAAGGCCCGGCAGCAACGACAACCGCAGGCTTCCCTTTAAATACGTCAATTAACAGGTCAAGATTGCTGGAATGACGCAAAATGGTATAGTTTGCCAGACGATTTTTCAAAAAAGGCAGGCCGCTGCTCCTGGTTGTCCCACCCTGGACATTCAAATGGTTAATGATGGCAAACGCCTGATCGTTTACGGCATGGTATAGTTCATTTTTCCACTGAAAAGAAGGAAGATGGCGTAAAATATGGGTATCCTCCAGGGACGCGGCACGACAGACGTCTTCTTCAAATTGTTCAAAATCAATTTCTCCCACAAAAAATGACACATTTTCTGAGGCAATAAGAACACTCATGTCAAGTGACCGTAAAGCTAAACAAAACAGATCTAACGAAGGTTCAAGAATAACCATTTTGGAAATTTCCGGTCTTTCCCGATAAACCAATACCGGCCCATATCCCAACCCCATACCGATAAAAAGAACAAGACTTCTCCCGATGGGCTGAACAGTCTGTAAATGTAGCTCGGCATCCTGCCAGGGATCCGCTGTATTATAGGCTAAAATCCTTTCATCCTCCGCCGCATGAAACACTAACGATACATCTCCCGAACTGGTTATAAATACTTCTCCGATATTTTTTCGAGCATGTCTAACAACTAACTGATACAAATCCGGCTTATATTGTTTTAAGGCGTCAAGATTAACTTTTTCCCTATCAGCCTCTGCCGCTCTATCATTCTCGGATATACCCATAAACCCTGCTCCATATTTTTACCTGAATTACTGCCTGGTTACTCTATCGTTTTATCGGTAAAAATGACATTTACTTAAGGACTCAGACAAAATAACCTTAGGGCTCACTCAAAAATAAATTAGTAGAGATAAGGTGTAATATGGACATTTAGAGAAGTGATCTAATTGCATGCAACCGCAGGCGTAGCAG
>JANTFJ010000176.1 GCA_024763495.1 Desulfobulbaceae bacterium
ATCGCGAGCGTTGAAACGGGCACATGGCGGCATCCCTGAAACGCTTACAGGCCGTGCCTTCTCAAAAGTCAAGGTGTGGTTTATTGATCGCTATCTTCCAAGGCACACTGTTACACCTTATCTCTACTAATTTATTTTTGAGCGAATCCTGAGTTTGTCATCACGCCGGAATTTTGTGACTTATCCTTTATCCACCAAGAAATTCAGGCCACATCATGCTCAGGCCGGCAATAAGGACAAAAATCATGGTAACCATTAGGGCCGCAGTCAAGGCAGCCCTGTAAAGAAAAATATTATATTTCGGATGATTAAGCCCCAGGGACTGGAGCAGGCTCCAGAAACCATGGCTGATATGGAGGCCGAGACCGGCCATGGCCAGCAGGTAAAAACCGCCGATCAGGGGCTGGGCCAATATCTCCCTGACAATAACGGAAATCCGGCGGGAATGGTCGGTAAAATGAAAATTTTTCAGGTGAACCGCCAGGAAAACAAGGATCAGCATACCGGTAAAAATCATGGTGCGCGACCCCGGAGTCCGGCCCCCGGAACTCCGCGCGGCCAGATAGCGACTGGGCCGGGCCTGGTAATTTTCCAGGGTCAGCATTATCCCGAAAAAAATATGCAGCAGAAAGATGGCAATAAGCCCCATTTCAAAAACAGGAATCAGCCAATTCAGGGCATGGAGATGAGCGGCATAAGAATTAAATGCCTCTGCTCCGAAAAAAGTAGTGGAATTACCGGCAGCGTGAACCAGGAGAAAGAGGGAAAGCAGCAGGCCGCTTACGGCCATGATCCCCTTTCTGCCGATTGACGAGGTAAGAAGTCTGTTTCGTAATGCCATATTTTCCCCTGCCGCTGTCAGCGGTTCGCCGTTATCTCCTGCTTCAGCAGGCAACACGATATACGATGCCTGGGCCTGCCTTTATCATCATATACTATATTTCCCGGTTGCAGCAATTTATTCATGACGCAGCCCTCGGCAATATTAAGAGTAAAGAAACGATCTTCTGTCAATCCTTCATTTTTAATCAGCACCCCGTCTTCGACGCGCCAGGCATTGACCGGATAATCTTCACAGAGCGGACATTGATAAACCCGGCCATTAGGAAAGATAAAATAATTTTCCGCCACCTGCCCGGCACACTGGAAAACTTCCTCCTCATCCAGAAAAACTTTGGGGAAAATAACCTTAATCCCCATTTCAGCGGCCCGCGCCGCAACCGGCGGAATTTTTGTCAGCCACTCGTCCGGGGTAACCTGTAATTTATCACGAGCTGAAGCTGATTTGCCGCGAAAACCGATGACCTGGATGAAAAATCGCTTAACCCCGAGATTAGTAAGCAATTCCGGCATCTTGTCGAGATGGTCGATGTTCATCCGGCTCACCGTGTAAATAACACTGACATCAAAGCCCTTTTTAACTGTTTTCTGAAGATTTTCGGTACAGACTCGAAAGACATCCCGACCGCGGATAGGATCATTCACCTCAGGCTCAGGGCCGTCCAGGCTGAAACTGATTACCGCCTCGTCAGCCTTAATTTTTTCCAGCAGATCATTGAAGAGAAAACCATTGCTGTCCACCGTGATTGACTGGTAGCCCAACTGACGGGCCGTCTTGATGCCCAGGGCCAGATCAGGGTGCATGGTCGGTTCACCACCCAGAAAAATAATATTACTTTTTTTGTCCGGCTCGGCAAAGAGCTTGAGCCAGTCAACCATTTCCTGCCGGGAAACCATGTTGGCACCATGCTGTTTCGGATTAATATAACAGTGGACACAGGAAAGATTACAGGCCGTGAGCAGATGGAAAAATATATTTCGCTCCCCGGCCTTGAAACCAAGAGTTTTTACTGTGGCAGAATTCATACGGAATTATTCCTGAGCAAGGGTATAGTCGGCCAGAAAACTGTTTTGCCAGTATTTATTAGCCGGATTATTGAAAAATTTTTTAAACAGGGTCAGGCTTTCATCCCGCAGTATCCGGGGAATAATGGTCACTTCCATCTGCCGGTAGAGAGGAGTCAAATGGTTAAGATTAATAGCCGTGCCCCCGCCCATGGCATCCTCATAAGCATAGACAATGGTATGGACATTGCTGAGCAGCAGGGCGGCAAAACACATGAGACAGGGCTCCATGGTACAGTAAATAGTTAGCTGGGAGCAGTCGATTTCCGGGTAATTTTCGATTAAATCATGGAGAGCCACGATTTCGGCGTGATCAAGTTCGTTGGTCTGCCGGCGACTGTTCCGGCGCCGCCCCCTGGCCACTACCTGATTATCATGAACCAGAACACAGCCCACGGGAAATTCTCCCTGTTCCAGGGCATTTGCCGCCTCAGCCAGGGCAATTTGCATAAAATGTTGATGATTTGTCATTTTTAAGAAAAAAAGATAAAATAATCTTACAAATTAAGAAGTTATGTGATAATGTACTTACAAACGATTACTTTTTCAATCAGTTAAACAAAAACAGTTTATAAAATGTGAATGGAAGGAGAGGCGGATAATGAAAATATTTCTGTCTTCCGGTTTCTGATATATGTCACAGCAACGAAACGCGAAAACAGCCGTACCGCCCCTGGCCGAACAAAAACTTTACCGGGCCTGTAAAATTATCTTTGGTCCGGAACTGGCTGTGTCTCATGATTTTCTCCAATATCTCCAGGAGTCAGGATTGAAAAGCGCCTATCGCCAAAGGGCGCTTGAAACCCATCCTGACCGCTGTCCAACCCAAGGTGAATTTGTCAAACGACGGATGACCATGATGTTTCATACCGTCCAGCAGGCCTATGAAGATCTGAATGATTTTCTTGAAGATAGAAAAAACGGTCTCTATCCCTACCTCTCAGCTCCCCGGAAAAATAAAAAACAGCCGGAATCGGCCAGGGCCGACAAAGCTGAACAACGAAAAACATCTAAAAAACGAACCAGGCGGCAGCGGGTGGTCAAACCCCGGCCTGCTGAGGAGAATGAGCGTAATTTTAAAACGGGCAACAATCAATACGGCTCCCTGCCGCCGAGAAAACTGCTTTTTGGCCATTACCTTTATTATTCCGGCCTGATAGACTGGCAGACCCTGATTCGGGCACTGGTCTGGCAACGCAGCCAGCAGCCGCGACTTGGGGAAATAGGCCGCCGCCTGGGCTGGCTGAACAAAAAAGATATCTTGACGATAATGCGCCATCGAACCCGCACCCGCCCTTTTGGACGTTCAGCGGTAGAGCTGGGAGTCCTGTCGGAAAGCCAGCTCAAAATCCTGCTCAGTCAGCAAAAAAAATACAGGAAAAAAATCGGCGGCTACTTTGTTGAAAAAAACATCATGACCTCACGACAGTTGGGCAGGTTGGTTGAAAAATGCCGTCGGCACAACAGCCGCAGGCCGTCTTCACATCTTTATCCTTTGTAACTTTCTGTGATTTATGCCAACCTGATTTATCTACTGGTGGTTATTTTTGTGCTGACCACCAACAGCATCCCTGATACACCCCAGTTTTCCTTTGTTAACGCCCTTTCTCTTTTTGTTATCAAAGCTTTTCTCTTTAATCTCCTGGTACGGTTTACCTTTCGGCCCAGCCGGGTTCGTGATTCAGCCCATTATTTTGCCCTGGAACAAAAACTCTCTATCCTGGCCATTGTTTTCCTGGCCCTGGATGTTTATCTGCTGGACAGCCAGTATTTTTTTTCCCGGCTCCCCCTTATCGGCTCGCTGCCGACCCTGGTAGACCTGGGCGGTATCGGCCTGTTTTTTTTCTATCTGTCTATTGTCTGGGCCGGAGCCCGGCAAAGCTACGGTTTTATTTTTAACCGGACATACAGCCGCCGGGAATTTCTTCTTTCCAACATTAAAAGTAATCTGCCCATTATTCTGCCCTGGCTCCTGCTGTCCCTTTTTGCCGACCTGCTTCAACTCCTGCCCTTGCCCGGCCTGCAGCGCCTGCTGGCCTCGGCCTGGGGCGAAGCCCTGATTTTTCTCGCCTTCTTTTTTGTCCTGGCCCTGACTTTCCCGGCACTTATCATAAAATTGTGGAACTGTGAACCCCTGACAGCCGGGCCATTACGTGATCACCTGGAGAAACTTTGTAAAAAGCACAAAACAGGCTATGCCGATATTATGATCTGGCCCCTTTTCGAGGGCCGGGTGATAACCGCCGGGGTAATGGGCATGGTTAAACAATTTCGTTATATTCTCCTCACTCCGGCTCTGCTCAGCGCCCTGAACCCGGCTGAGGTTGATGCGGTAATGGCCCATGAAATAGGCCATGTCAGGAAATATCATCTCCAACTTTATATTTTTCTGTTCCTTGGTTTCGGGCTGCTGGCCCAACTGGCCAATTATCCGACCCTTTACCTGCTGTTAAACTCTACTGCTTTTTATAATTTATGTGAATTTGTCGGCCAGGAACCAGGTACGGCCCTGAATTTTTTGAGTACATTACCCATGTTTATCCTGATGCTGGTATATTTTCGTTTTATTTTTGGTTTTTTTATGCGTAATTTTGAAAGACAGGCAGACTTATATTCGTTAATATCCCAGGGAACCGGTTATCCCCTGGTGCAATCCCTGGAAAAAATCGCTCTGCTCAGCGGCAATATTCGTGACCAGCCCAACTGGCACCATTATGGGATTAGCCAACGGGTGGATTTCCTTCAACAATGTGAACGTGATCCCGAAGTTGGCCGCCGGCATGAGCGCAAGGTTTACACCTCGCTGTGTATCTATTTTATTATTCTCTGTGTTGCGGCTTTTGCTGTCTGGAAAATGCCTGCCGACTTACTGGAAGGCGCTCCGAGAGAAAAATTCGCAGAAGCTGTTATCAAGGAAAAAATCAGGAAAGAAGAACATAATCCGCTCTTGTATCAACTGCTTGGTGATTTAGAGCAGGGGCGAAGGCTGTACGCAGAAGCGATAACAGCCTATGAAAAAAGCCTTGAAATCAGTCCGGATGACCCATATGTTTTAAATAATCTGGCCTGGCTGCTGGTGAGCGCCGAAGATATCAAGGTTCGTAATCCAGGCCGAGCCCTGATGTTGGCCCGGCAGGCCGCGGCATTGAAGCCATTGGGCTATATTCTTGACACTTTAGCCACAGCATATTGGGCTAATGGTTTCCGGGAAAACAGCCTGCGGGTGGAAAAACAGGCGATCAAAGTTGATCCCGCCAAAAAAGAATTTTACGAACAACAGCTTAAAAAATTTACTGAGACGGATTATCCGGCTGCCAGAGATTGACCGATGACTGAAAAAAATAAAAAAGGCCTGACCCTGATAAATACAGGTAACGGCAAGGGAAAAACAACTGCGGCCTTAGGTCTTGCCCTGCGGGCGGCAGGGCATGATATGCGGGTCTGCATAATTCAATTTATCAAGGGCGGCTGGCAGACCGGCGAGGCCATTGCCCTTAAACAATTTCAAAAACAGATTGATTTTCATGTTATGGGCAGCGGGTTTACCTGGCAGGCGGCAAATCTGGATGAGGTTATCCGCCAGGGCCGCGATGCCTTTGATTTTGCCAGGAAAAAAATTGCTGATAATATGTATGATATGATTATCCTTGATGAACTGACTTACCTGGTCAAGTATGAAATTATTACCGAAAACGCGGTAGTGGAGATGATTAACAACCGTCCTTCTGGGCTGCATCTTGTGATTACCGGCCGGGATGCCGGCGAAAAAATGATTGCCGCGGCCGACCTGGTTACTGAAATGCGGGAAATTAAGCATCCTTTTGCCCAGGGAATCAAGGCCTGTGCCGGAATTGAATTTTGATGGTTAAACACCTTTGAACAACTCAATAGATAGCGATCAATAAACCACACCTTGACTTTTGAGAAGGCACGGCCTGTAAGCGTTTCAGGGATGCCGCCATGTGCCCGTTTCAACGCTCGCG
>JANTFJ010000177.1 GCA_024763495.1 Desulfobulbaceae bacterium
TACCACCCGTAATTGTAACTGTTTACAGGGTGCCGGAGATTTTTGTCATCAGTCCGGTGCCGCCATAGTCATACGTAAACCGGGCTGATGGCGGAAATAGGTAAGCACCCTTAAAAACAGGGCATAAACTCCGACTCCGTTCGGTACCCTGTGAGCAGTTACGTTTTATTTATAAAACATGGAAATAGTGTCGACAACATATTGCTGCATGTCAGCAGTCAATTCCGGATATATCGGCAGGGCGAGAGTTTGCCGGGCCGCTTTTTCAGCTTCCGGGAACCCATGACCACAGTATTCAAATTTTTTGACGCATTCCTGTTGATGGAGGCCCAGGGGATAATAAATTTCTACTCCAATTGAATTATTCAGGAGAAATTCCCGCAGGTTGTCCCGTTCCCGCACCCGGATAATATACTGGTTATAAATATGGTAATCCTGTCCTTCCGCAGATGTTTCAGTCTCGGGTTTATATACCGCGACCGGAGTTTGAATAAGGCCATTCTTCGTAAGACCTGCTTGACGGAACAGTTTGTTGTAACGGTCGGCATTGCGTCGTCTTCCCTTGTGCCACTCAGCCAGGTGGGTTAATTTAACCCGTAAAATTGCTGCCTGGATGGCATCAAGACGAAAATTGCCGCCAATAATACCGTGAAAATATTTTGGATCAGCCCCATGGTTACGAAGAATTTTAATTTTTTCGGTTAATTTTTCATCACTGCTGACCACCATTCCGCCATCACCCATTCCGCCCAGATTCTTGCTGGGGAAAAAAGAAAAACAACCACAGCTCCCCATAGAGCCGGCTTTACGCCAGACGGTTCGGCCATTTTTTTCAATGGGACACGCCGCGCCTATGCCCTGGGCAGCATCCTCGACAACAGGTATATCATACGCGGCCGCGAGTTTCATTATCCGGTTCATGTCAGCGCACTGGCCGTAAAGATGAACCGGCAAAATTACCTTGACCTGTCTCCTGATATTTTCATTATCCAGGGTTTCAGCTAAACAACCAGGGTCAAGATTATAGGTGACAGGATCAATGTCAACAAAAAGCGGTCGAGCTCCCAGGCGGACAATACTTCCCATGGTGGCGAAAAACGTATAAGGAGTGGTCACCACAAAATCACCCGGACCAACGTCCAGGGCCATAAGAGAAACAAGCAGGGCATCGGTACCGCTGGAAACACCGATACCGAAATCAACCCCGCAGTAACCGGCGATTGCTTTTTCCAGGTTTTCCACTTCAGGCCCCTGGATATAACGACTGGAATCCACAACCTCGGTAATCCGGGCAACTATTTCGTCCCGTAAAGGAGCGAGTTGGGCCTTTAAATCTAGTAATGGTATATTCATAATTGTATAACTTATTTTTACTTAACCCCTTAGAATGCGAAGTTATTTTTGAGTGAGTTCTTAATCAGTGACAGTTATTTCAAGATTGCCATTGGTGAAAAACCTGATCTAGAAAATATTTGATATCCGGGATTTCCTGTTCAAGATATTTTTTCATTTTTTTCAAGAGATTTGCCTCAATCTGCCTGACTCTTTCCCTGGAAATACTGAACTGATCAGCTATCTCCTGCAGGGTTAGAGGATCGTCGCTCAACAGGCGGGAGGCAAGAATAGCTTTTTCCTTGTCGTTCAGGCTTTCTTTTAATTTTTCCAGTATCTGGTTTAGTCGTTCTTTGATTTCAAGTTCAGCCACATTTTCTTCTACAGAGGGCCCGCCCGAGGGAATAAAACTTTTTTGTTCATCGTCAGAGTCTTCACGGACAGGGCTTTCCAGCGAGACATCCCAATTATCCATCCGCTGGCTCATCTCTATTACTTCGCCTTCCTTAACATGCAGGCGTTCAGCCAGCAGTTTGACTTCAGGTTTGTATCCCTGTGATTCAAGAAGTTTCTTTTCTTTATTAAGGCCAAAAAATAATTTTCTCTGGGCCTGGGTGGTGCCGATTTTCACCAGCCGCCAGTTATCCATAATATATTTCAGGATATAGGCCCTGATCCAGTAGGCTGCATAATAAGAAAATTTAACCCCGCGATAGGGATCGTACTTCTTGACCGCCTGCACCAGACCGACATTACCTTCCTGAATTAAATCAAGAAAATTCTGCATCCAGTATTTTTGAAAATCCATGGCCACCTTGACAACCAGGCGCAAATTCGCGGTGACCAGCTTATAAGCGGCATCAGGATCACCGGTTTCCTGAAAACGGATAGCCAGTTTTTCCGTCTCTTCCCTGGTAAGCAACTGATGCTGACTAATTTCCTGCAAATAGCGATGCAGGGCCGGATGACCTACTGCCGGTAAATTTTTATCATCAGGCAGCGCAACCAGGGCATGGAGATTTTCTTTACCTTGTTGCGGGGCGGGAATTTTTGTTTTTTTATCCATAAAATTGGTAACCAATCGTTTTAGGCGCTTAAGGCCATTTATAAACAATTTTTTGTTTTAATTTTTAAATCTCAGATCGCCTGTAGGCGATCATTATCGAGAGGCCGGAGGCGTAAGCGTTCACCAGCATCTCACGGAGTCTACGCTAACCTCTTTGCCCATTTGATCCTGCTTGAATAACACCAGTATGCTGCGCAGGCACAGGTAAACGCTTAGAGACTTAAATATTGCAAAGATTTACTCCCAGGTGAACGGTTATCGATATTATAAGAAATTATAATATCCATATGTTAGCTAAGGGGCTCACTCAAAAATAACTTCGCATTCTAAGGTGCAATCTGGACATTTAGAAAAGCGATATGCAATTATACAATCCAGAGGCGCGGCTCAGCTACGCCAGCGGTTGCAAGCAATTAGATCACTTCTCTAAATGTCCACATTACACCTTATCTCTAGTAATTTATTTTTGAGTGAACCCTAAGGTGATAAAAAGTTTGTAAGCACCCCAAGGGCATTTCTTCCGGGCACCCAGCCCTCTGGGCGATCCATGCTGTGAGTTCTGCATCATGTTTTATCGCTCAGGGGGCTGAGCTTCTACAGAGACTGAATTTTTCTAGAGTTACGATGCAGCAATTTATTGCCAGAGGTCTCTTTTTCCTGGCGGAGTCTTGGAAAAAGCGTAGTGCTTTACTCCTGCAAAGTTGTCATTTAAAATGTCCTGCGGACAGTAGGTCAGGATATGAGGAAGGCAAATTCCCTGACCACATTTATGAGCCCGTTGATTTAATGTGTTTTAATCCGATCTCTGCGTTATACGAAAAATTTTATCTTCAGAATATCAACCATATACCTATGGTAAAATTTTCGTATGCCTTGACCTCGGACTAAAATCCTATTAAATCAACAGACTCATGTTTGTGGATCATGTAAATAATTGTCAGGTAGCTTACTTGCAAATTACTATTGATCTAAAATATTCAGTTGACCCATACTGGGTGATTGCCGGAAGTAACTCGCAGAAATCCAGCCCGGCTGTCTATGTAAAACTATTAGCGCGACGTAACTACTCATGGGGTAAGCGCCTGATGTGTGAAAACCTCAGTATTTGTAACCAGTTACAGCGCGACTATCAATTATAAAGGCTGAGAGAAACTCCCAGCCTTTGTTGTCGTAGGGCGCCAAATATCAATGTTATAAGACGTTGTCAAACAGTTACAGGTGTCTTATCAGGTTTAACCATTCTTGGAAAAATATTACCAATTGTTTTTTCAGTGAGTCCTTAGTTTATATTAATCTAACCCAGTAAAGAGGAAAATACTATCAGACTTTTGGGATTAAAGAGAACATAATGCCCTACGGGCAGAAAAAACTAAGACAGGATATTCTCACAGAAATTTTTATTTTCCGATACATTTAAATGTAACTATTCAGGTAGGGGCGGAAAACTGCCATTTCTGTAAGCGTTCACCAGCACCTCATTTGAGCCTGCTTGAATAGCACCAGTATGCTGCGCAGGCACAACAGGTAAGCGCTGACTCCGAATCTAAGGCACTGGTAAACGCTTAGAGACTTAAATGTTGCACAGATTTACTCCCTGGTGAATTTTTACAGAAAAGTAGTATTTGGTTGTTATTTAGTAACTACTTACGAGGTAAGTGTCCTAACTTCGCTAACCAACGTAATTGTAACTGCTTACAGGGTGCCGGAAATTTTCACGATCAGTCCGGCGCAGCGTATTCGTTATATGTAAGCCGGTCTGATCGCGGACAGGTAAGCGAGCTTGCGAGAATCCGGATTTGGTGCCTGTAAATAATTCGTATGGCATTACACAAAGCCATAAACTTATAACTAATTGATATTGTACAATTTAATTTTCCTGGCTTTACCATGAATTAACCAGTTACGACATTTATAAGAATAGTTCATAAAAAGTTGGGTTAGCCTACATTAATGACGATTATTATAATAAAACAGCCAAAAGAGTACTCGTCAAGTGTGTAATGAAAAGAGTGCCGTCATTTTATGTTTTTTGGTAACTGTTCATCTGCACTTCATCTGCACGCGATAAGTCTGTCTTACATAGCATTAGTATGCGAATTTTATGCCCGTAGTAGGCTGCCAGCCTTATCACGCACAGCTAAAGCACACGGAGTCTCACTACGTTCGCTTACCTCTGAACAGTTACAGGTCGGTGGTTTGGGCAGTTTTTCAGCCCTTGCTGAATAGTTATTTTTTTGTTTATAAGGGGAAGGAGAATAATAGCTGGAGGATTATTGAAAATCTGGAAATGCTGCTCCGGGACAGAGTTATGCTAATTCAGGTTCTATGAGACCGAAAAGGAAAAGATCACTGATTTGTTTTGCTGTTTCCGTCAGGCTGTAAGGTGGTTTTGGAGTTAAAATCCACAATCTTGACATTTCATCTAACGCACCGAAATAGGCTCTTTTTACTATGCCGGGCAGAAGGTCTTTTCTGAATACCCCCATTTCCTGGCCTTTTTTGACGATAGTTGAAATAATATCGATATATTCAATGAATTTTTTGTTACGATATTCTTTCATAAATTTGTTGCTTTGCCTGAGTTCCATCTGGAGAACTTCAGCCAGGTCTTTTTTGTCTTCAAGAAGCTGGAGGTGATGACAGGCAAAGATTTCCATCATTTTGCGGGGATCATCTTCTTTATCAAGTTGAAGTTTTACCTGAAGGATGGTTTTACCTATTTCGTCTTCAAACATGGAAATCAGAATATCATATTTGTTATTGAAATAAAGATATATAGTGCCGTCGGCTACTTTAGCCTCCTTGGCAATATCTGATATCCTGGCATTAAAAAAACCTTTTCTGGCAAAAACTTTAACCGCAGCCTGGGTTATCTTCTGGTGTTTATCTGAAATTCGCATCTCAAAATCTTACTTAGGGCTCACTCAAAAATAACTTCGCATTTATTTTTAAGTGGGCCCTTATCCTTATGTTAACAAAACAGTTACCGACCAAGGTAGCAACAATTCAATTCGTCATGAATATTAATATTGTTATGATATGAATGAAAAGTCAGGCGGCCTTTCTTTGATCCGACTTGAGAAACTCAGAGGACAGAGGGAAATAGCGTTATTTGACTTACGATATTTTCAGCTGAATAATGAATGGCTATTCAGTTTATGTTAGAATAGATACGGTTTGCTCCACTGTCAAGTTAAATATCAGAAGAATGACCAAGTATATTTGTAAATTATTGTAAAACTAGAAGAAGATGAATTGATAATTGTCTGAAAATAAAGACAAATCATTTGTTAAACTATTTGTTAAACTATTTTTTTGTTTTTCATTTTTTTTGTGGTAGTAATAATGTAATTTCAGGGTAATAGGGTAAAATGTTACTTTTTTGTTTTTTCGATAGCGATCAATAAACCACACCTTGACTTTTGAGAAGGCACGGCCTGTAAGCGTTTCAGGGATGCCGCCATGTGCCCGTTTCAACGCTCG
>JANTFJ010000178.1 GCA_024763495.1 Desulfobulbaceae bacterium
CTCCGATAGATTTTCGTGATCAGGTCGGCGCAGCGTATTAGTCATACGTAAGCCGGATTGATCGCGGAAATATGCGGTGCCCTGTGAGCAGTTACTTGGAGTGAACCCTTAATCAAGATATATAATCTCTCCGCCATGTTCAGTGAGCAGGGAACCGTCAGCCAGTGTGAGCCGCAGGCCTCCGGTCTCGTCAAGCCCTGTAACCGTAGCCTTATATTGCGGAGTTTCCCTGGCATTGAAACCGAACTGCACTTTGCGTCCCATGCTATCGCTCAACTGCCGCCAGCGAGCCAGAAGAAGGGATCTGTGCTGTTGATTAATCCCGGAAGCCTCCATTTTTTTTCTTTCATCAAAACAGAGAAGTCCGATATTCCAGGCCAGGTCAGCCAGCAGTTTCCCGGTCTCACGAGACAGATTAAGGCTTTGCCCCAGTTCATCACACATGGAGCCGGCCTCCTGCTCTAAGTAAGGAGGAAAATGTTGGTTGTTAACATTTATCCCCAGCCCGATAATGATATATTCCTCTTTAGAATTTTTGCCTATATGGGTCTCCGTTAAAATTCCAGCCAGTTTTTTCCCTCTGATATGAATATCATTAACCCATTTAAGCCTGGCGTCAATATGGCAGTTCCGGATAAATTCGCAGCAGGCTACTCCAGCGGCCAGGGGATAGAGCCGGCTAATTGAGGGAATCAAGGTGTTGACCATGACAAGTGCCAGCCAGATACCGCCGACAGGCGCATGCCATTGACGGCCAAAACGACCAACACTCATTGTCATGCTGTCAGCGATAATAACCATCCCGCTGGGAAAAGATTTTCCCTTTTTTTCATAGTTATCAATTAGTTGTCTGGCCTTATCCATGCCCCGGTCAAGATAGTCAAATTGGTGAATTGTCGAACCGACAACAGCGCCGTATTTACAAATTTCCTGAATATGGTCATGGGATAAAGGAGAGTCTGGGGAGTGTTTTCTGTCCAGGAGAAAACTGCGGACAGCCTGAGGGGTAAGGTGGAATTTTACTCCCATTCAGCCTTGACCCTGGTTATTACTTTCTGGATAACCGGCAGTTTGTCAGCCGGACAGATTCCTAACAGGGGTTCGTCCTGCTCAACAGTAATGCCTTGTTGAAAGTAGACGGAATGAATGATGCCCGGTTCACCCTGATAATAAATCGGCGTGTCTCTTTTCATCAGGGACATGGTAAGAATTTCATCACCTGGCCTGACCATAACAGACCGCTGACCAAATTTTTCAATTCGAGACTGAACATCAAGGGAGAAAAAATATTTTGCCCGTTCAGGAGCCTTAAACGGCGCAAGAACCTGGCGAAGTATTTCTTCAATGATTTCTCTTTTTTTAAGAGGATAACGGATAGTTATTACCTTTTCTCCGGCTTCCACAAATTTACCTTCAAGGTCGTTACGAATCGAAGAAACAATTCCGCTGCTTTTTGAGAAGGTCGGTTTTTCATTGCCTTCACGATGAAGGGAATAAAGTTTTGTGCCGGGAATATGGTGCCATTCACCACTGAGACCTGATACTTCTTCATCTTTTTTTACAAAAAAGCGAATACGTCCGGTATGAATGGTGTGGCTGTCAATATAACCAAATGGATCAGCCCGATATTTTTCTAAAATTTCGTTAATATAAGTATCTTTCATTGTAACTACTCATGGGGGTAAGCGTCCTAACTTTGCTAACCCCTGTAATTGTCAGCCCGCCCGGCAAAAGATCCTGGGACAGCCTCCTAGGTAAGCGCTTCCTGAACACCACCCTGCACGCACTTCAACTTTATCTTCATCGGTAGTACAAATTCCGACCGCCCATAGTATGCAGGGCCTTATGAAGATTACGTCGGAAGTCCCGGCGATCCCAGATCCCCTGGATATGGCCGCGTTTAAGGGCATTACGGGCACTGTGATAATCCGGGGGAATGTCTGAGCCCGTTGTCTCCCGGATTACCCTGGGGCCGGCAAAGCCTATCCGGCTTGAGCGGATAGCGAACTGATAATGGGAACAACCCAGAAAACTGGCAACCGGCCCGGCATAAGAGTTATTATCATATACCACAATGTAAAGGCCGCCGGAATCAACATATTCCCGTACCGCAATGGTGCATTTGGGCATCTGCACAACACCTAGCGTACCTTCCTGGATTCTGATGCCGCCGGTGGTGTGAATATAAGCCAGGAATGGTCGGCGTTTGAGCTTAGCCTTTTCGCAGGCCAGGACGAACTTTTCTCCCTCTGCCGCGCCTACGGTTCCGTTGCGGAAATTACTGTAAAGCATGGCAACGACAATTTCCACTCCCATGAGTCGAGCTTCAAGGGTAATTATAGCGCTTTGCCTTTTTGTCTTGAGGATTGCAGCCTTTAATTGTTTTTCAAAGCCGGGAGACGAAAGAGGATTGCCGGCACTGATTGAGCGATTAAATTCCCTGATTGAGTTGCGGTCAAGCAGATGTTTCAGATACCATTCGTATTCCAGGGGAAAATGGTGGCCGCAGTTTTCGCAGACCCCGCAAAATTCGCCATAGAGATCCGGAACCCAGAGATCCCTGCAGCCATATTTTTCCGTATTTGGACAGGTAACAGTCCTGTCTTCATTAGCCAGCGGGCTTGTATATGTGTCGCCGAACTCCAGGGCTCCACCAGAAGTCCCGCTCAATGGTAATTTAATATTTTTGCCATCGGGTTTGCGGGCAATAAAATCATAAGCCGCGGAAAACGGCGCGGTAAGCTGTTTAAAGAAGACCGAGCTTTCTCCAGAGACATCCTTTATTACCTGTTTAACCTGTTTCTGTTGACTGCGGAGAATGTCATAACGAAAAGAATAATACATATTTGATGTTTTATGCTTAACCCGCTGTATCAGGGAGGTCAGGTTAGTAGCTCTGCTGCTGAATGCGTCACTGGCCATCAGGCGATATTTTTTTGAACGTTGCTGGATAAGGCGTTTAAGCTCGTCCTGATTCAAATCCCAGGAAATATCAATCTGGGGGTCATCCATGGCCCGTTCACCCGATTTTTCCAGTTTTAACTCATAGGCTCGAAAGGCTCTGAGGCTCTTGGTTTTAAGAACAACTTCATCAGTGGCCCGCATAACCTCATAGCGTAATCGTTTAAAAAAGGAAAAATCATCATGTTTGGCTCCCAGAACCACCTCTTCGACAATCCGGTCAATGGTGCCAAGCTTAAAGTTGTCCTCGGCCGTTATGTGCAGCCTTTCCGCGCAACTTTCTATAAGCTCGCCTGGAACCTTCTGGCCTTCCCGAATTTTGCCTTCAATAGCTGCTGCTCCCTCAGGAGATATTACCGAATAATAACCATGAGAACACATGAGCCGAAAGTCGGATAAACCAATGGCCTCAGCCCCGCCGGAGCCGCCTTCGGAAATCATGGAAATTATCGGCACCCTGAGTTTTGCCAAGGTATAAATGTTTCTGGCAATCTGCTGGGCCGCGCCCGGATAATCTTCAACGGGAAAAGAGCCGGGAGTAAAAATATAGAAATGGATGGGAATGCCTTCGGTCTGGGCTACCTGCATATAACGCAATGCCTTTTCATTGCCCCATGGTTTACAGGAACCGCCATTTCGGTATTCCTCGCCATGGCCTTTTTCCTGACCAATCACCATGACCTGTTGAGTGAAATTCTTATTTTTTGCCCGGCGCAGGATATTGGCCTTGGCCACTACCATAGACGGATCAATGTTGGTCTCTTCAGCCCCTCCCAGTTCCGTGTAGTCTTCGTAGACATTTTCCAGAATATCTTTAAGGGAAAAGCGCAGGGGGCTGCGGACAATACGTACCCGTTCCATGGGAGTCAGACTTTCTTCACAGCGTAGTTCAAGAAAAGTAAGCCCTTCTTCCAGGCTTTTGACCTTTTTTTGAATTTTTTCTTTTTCCAGGTCATAAAACGAATCGCGGATATTGGCCAGTTGTTCCTGGAAACCGGAAATGTTGCCCCAATCCTCACCTGCCTTAATCTGGGTCAGGTAAGTCAGGCGCTCTTCGCATTTTATTAATTTTTTTCTTAAATCTTCCATATCATAAATCAGAAGACAGAGAACAGATAAAAGATGTCCCTTGCCGGTATCCCGCCTTTGTTTATATCCTGTTTTCTTTGCTTGTTGGGTTAACCGCTTGATAAGCCGGTTAAAATTTTAAAAGGTTGTCTATATTATCCTTTAAATAAGGAATATTGGTTAAAATCGGTTCGCCCTTGCCGTTTTTGCCTTCTATTATTATTTCATTAAGAAATCGGCGGCCCCTTTCTTTGACCTCATCAACATTTGCTCCCCAGACAATGGCCAGAGCCAGGTTAGGGTCATAATCACTGGGAATAACATATGGCCGGGTAAAGGGAACATGAGTGTAAACTGCCGACCATTCATGTTGAGGAAAGTTAAATCGGGAAATTGTCCCGATCCATGGTAGAAATCCCCGGCGGGTATCTTCAGCAACTACCCGGAATTCAATGCAGGCCCCTTTGAATTTAATTTTTTTCTGACTATAGCCCATCTTGTCGCCCAGGGCGAGACGGATTTGTTCCCTGATAAGGTTCGGATGTTTTTTCTTCAGGTAACTTATTCGGGCTGAGACATCATTTTCTACCTGGATCCTGGTGTTTACTTCGAGAAGATACGGGCTGCCGTCACGGGCGACAATCCATTCCCAGGTGCCGACATTATCATATTTGACATGACTTGCCAGTTTAAGAGAATATTTGACTATCTTGTCAAGTACTTCCTGGGGATTAAAGTCATAAGGAAAGCAGCTGGAGTCAAATCCCGGCGCTGCCTCGACCCGCTTCTGCCGTCCAGTGCTTTGAATTGTGCAGTTCCTTGTCCCGAAGTAGACTCGTTCCCCATGGCGGCTGCAGACCAGCTGAACTTCCAGGTGATTATAGTCCCGCAGGCATTGTTCGATCAATACCCCGCCGTCACCGAATTGTCTTTTCGCGTAATTTTGAATCTGGCGGTAGACCCGGCGAAACTGTTCAAGCTGGTGAACCTCTTCAATTCCCATGCCGCCTCCGCCGGCCGCTGCCTTGACCAGGACTGAAGGCTCCGCTATTTCCTGGATTTTCTGTTTTTCAAAAATATGTTCGGCAATGGCCTCAGCTTCCATCTCGTTATAAATTGGCGCGTCTGTCCCGGGAATAGTAGGGATACCGAGCTTGTTTGCTACCCTTTTTGTATTAATTTTATCGCCTAAGTCTCTTATTACCTCCCATTTCGGGCCGATAAAGATTAATGGACGATTACGAATTGTTACTCGTCGGGCAAAGCGAAAATCCTCGGAAAAAAAACCGTAACCAGGATGAATGGCAGTGCATTTAGTGTAATCAGCTATAGACAGGATTTCATTAGAATCAGTATAGCTGGATATTCTCCAGGCCTTGTTTTTGGTGGATTTGCTGTCAAGATAACGGCGGACATGTTCTGAATCTTCATCCGCCGGGGTATAAACCATGACAAAGTCAAGTCCGAGATCCTGGCAGGCTTCGGCGATTCTAATAGCAATCTCGCCCCGGTTGGCAATTAAAATTTTTTCTTTCAAACTAATACCTGAAAGTTTACAGTAAGTGTTATATGGACAAATTTAACAAAATTATTAAAATAAAGAAAATAATTAAAACATGAAAGTAAATATTCGATTTATACCAAGAAATAACCAAAATAGACGATATTCGCAATCTCCAAGAAAATTATCTTAGGAACCCAGTCCTCTGGACGATCCAGATGTAAGCGCTCCATGAACACCACCCTGCACCCGTTTAAACGCCGCGATATACCTGATGTATTATCGCGAGCGTTGAAACGGGCACATGGCGGCAT
>JANTFJ010000179.1 GCA_024763495.1 Desulfobulbaceae bacterium
ATTAAATTTCACAAGGGCTATACTCAATAAATATATGCATCATGATTGCAGATTCAACTGCCCCGAAGGGGCCTCTTTTTTTCAAGCTGAGTCTTGGAAAAAAGCTTAGGCGCTTACCCGATCAGTAGTTACAAGCAGAGATTGGATTTTCCGCAAAAGAAGTATTGACGGGAAGGGGTGCAATATAAAAAAATAAGAAATTAGACGGAACTTGACGGAACCTGATGGGGGCATTGCCCACAACCCCGGAAAATCCATGTCCCCATGTAGGAGCCCGGCCTTCCGGGCGATAAAATAAGCGGTAAGCGCTCCATGAACACCACCCCGCACGCGTTTCAACCCTGTGATTAATGCTGTGATTAATGCTGTGATTAATGCTATGCAAGACAGGCTGATAGCGGAAATATGCGGAGCCCAATGAGCAGTTACCCGTAAAGGAGATATTCATGATAGGCAGTCAATATATGCTGCGTTCCCTGCCAGAGCCCCTGACCGGGTTGGCTGAGCTGGCGATAGATACCCGCTGGAGCTGGAATCACGCCTCGGATATTATCTGGAATATGATTGATGCTGAGCTGTGGGAGGCCACTGGTAATCCGTGGTTTGTCCTGGAAAGTATCGGCAAAAATCGTCTTGCCGAACTTGCCGAAGATGAGCTTTTTTTGCAGCAGCTCAAAGAGCAGCTCTCCCGGCGGGCCGAGGCTATCAGCAGGTTCCCATGGTTTGCGATGAGCCATGGAGATGTCAACCTGGGGGGGGTTGCTTATTTCAGTATGGAATTCGGCCTCAGTGAGGCTCTTCCTCTCTACTCCGGCGGCCTGGGTATTCTGGCCGGAGATTACCTTAAAACCGCAGGTGATTTAGGGATTCCCGTTTTTGGCATCGGTCTGCTTTACCAGCAGGGATACTTTCGTCAAGCCATTGATACAACAGGAAAACAGACTGAATTTTATCCTTATAACGATCCGGCGATTCTGCCGATTATGCCCCTGCGTGATGATGACGATAACTGGGTCAAGGTAGAAGTTGCCTTGCCTGGTCGAGTCCTGTCCCTGCGGGCCTGGGAGGTGGTGGTTGGCCGCATCCGCCTTTATCTGCTTGATTCAAATACGCCATTAAATTCGCCGAGTGACCGCGGTATCACTGAAAAATTGTATGGCGGCAGCCATGAAGTCAGGCTGCAACAGGAAATAGCCCTTGGTATAGGGGGATGGCGGCTGCTCGAATCCCTGGGAATAAATTGTGAAATATGCCATCTGAATGAGGGCCATGCCGCCTTTGCCGTCCTGGAACGGGCAGCTTCTTTTGCCAAAGAAAATAACACTTCCTTTATTACGGCGCTTACCTGTACCAGGGCCGGCAATGTCTTTACTACTCACACTCCGGTAGATGCCGCCTTTGATCGTTTTCCGGTTGAACTCTTCCTGCATTACAGTCACAGTTATGCCGAAAATATAGGTCTGCAAAGCCATGATCTCCTTAAACTCGGGCGCAGCGAAAGCGATAGTGATAATGCGCCGTTTAATATGGCCTATCTCGCTTTGCAGGGCTGTGGTGTCGTCAATGGGGTCAGCAGGCTGCACGGCCAGGTCAGCCGGAAAATATTTCAACCTCTTTTCCCGCGCTGGCCTGAACTTCAGGTTCCCATTACCCATGTGACCAACGGCGTACATATGCCTTCCTGGGACTCCGCCATTGCCGATGAACTATGGACGGATACCTGCGGTAAGGAACGCTGGCACGGGGCCCTGGAAACCATGGAGGAACAGATCGGCGGACTCAGTGATTTAGAGCTGTGGACTTTTCGTTCCGACAACCGGCAGGCACTTATTGATTTTGTCAGGCGGAGGATTGTCCAGCAACGTCAGTCCATGGGGCTGGCCGGAGGAAAGGATTCCGCCTGCGGCAATGCTGTTCTTGATCCCAATGCCTTGACCTTGGGATTTGCCCGGCGTTTTACCTCCTATAAACGGCCTAATCTTCTCCTTCATGATCCTGCGCGGCTGACAGCCATACTCAGCAATAGCGAGCGCCCCGTGCAGCTGATTATTGCCGGCAAGGCCCACCCAAGGGATACGGAAGGCAAAGCCATGATTCATCAATGGATTAATTTTACTCTCCGTCCTGAAATCAATGGTAAGGTTGTATTCCTTCAGGATTATGACATGGAGGTTGCCAGCCGGATGGTGCAGGGGGTTGATCTGTGGATAAACACCCCGCGTCGTCCCTGGGAGGCCAGCGGCACCAGCGGCATGAAGGTTTTGGTCAATGGCGGTCTTAATCTGTCTGAACTGGACGGCTGGTGGGCCGAAGCCTGGTGTACTGAAGTGGGCTGGGCCCTGGGTGACGGCAGGCAACATGATCATGATACAGCCTGGGACGCGATTGAGGCCAACTGCCTGTATTCGCTGCTGGAGGAGGATATTGTCCCGACTTTTTATAACCGGGATGAACATGGTATTCCCAATCTCTGGGTGGCGCGAATGTGGGCTTCCATGTCCCGGCTGACCCCGCAGTTCTCATCCAACAGGATGGTGCGGGAATATGTGGAAAAACTCTATTTACCTGCGCTTAAGGCTTATGGCAGACGGGTAACGGATAAAGGCCGCAGGGGAGAAGAGATTGTAAAATGGCGCAGGAAGATTGCGGCCCATTGGCCTTATCTTCATTTTGGCAGACTGCGGGTGGAATCCAATGAATCAGAACATTATTTTCATGTGCCGGTTTATTGTGACGATTTGAATCCGGCTTTTATCCAGGTCGAACTGTATGCGGATCCTGAGTCCGGGGGGCAGCAGGCGGAATGTCTTAGAATGGAACCGGGAGAACCTTTAAGCGGGACAGTGAACGGTTTTATCTATCAGCTAAGGGTAGAAGCCCGGCGTCCGGCTTCCGAGTATACCCCCCGGATTATCCCCTGGCATGATCTGGCCGCGGTTCCTCTGGAGGATCAACATATTCTCTGGTACAGGTAATAAGGACTCAATAAAGGTACCCTGTAACCAGTTACAGTTCGGTGTTTTTCACGGTTATGAGTTTTAAGGTGTGAGCAGTTAGCAATAAAGTTCACCCCGGCGGCGACTACCGTAATGGTATCTGGTTGATTTATAAAAAAATGAGGAAATTTCATGAAAAACACTGACGATTTTGCCGGCCAGGACGTTGGGCAGAGTTTAAGTGAGTTGCGGACAGACGCTAAAACCGGCCTGAGCAGCCGGGAAGCCGTCGATCGTCTGCGACAATACGGCTACAATGAAATAAGTGAAAAAGAAGAGCCGCTCTGGCACCGCATTTTTCGCCGCTTCTGGGGGCCTATTCCCTGGATGATCGAAATTGCCGCCATTCTTTCCGCCCTGGTGCGGAAATGGGAAGATTTTGTCATTATCACCATTATGCTGCTGGTCAATGGCCTACTCGATTTTTTCCAGGAGCACCGGGCGCTTAACGCCTTAAAAGCCTTGAAAGGCAAATTGACCCAGGAGGTTACCGTCCTGCGGGACGGAAACTTTCAGACTATTTCGGCCAGGGAACTCGTGCCCGGCGATCTTGTCAAACTTCGGATCGGTGATGTGGTGCCGGCTGATATACAACTCATGACCGGCGATTATCTTGCCGTTGATCAATCCTCTCTCACTGGCGAGTCCCTGCCGGTTACCAAGAGGCGGGGCGAGGCCGCTTTTGCCAATACCATTGTCAAGCAGGGGGAGATGATCGGGCTGGTGGTCAATACCGCCACCAATACCCGTTTCCATTCCGTGGTTGCCCTGGTGGCCAAGGCCACCCTGGAAGAGCGCAGCCATTTTCAGAAAATGGTTATCCAGATCGGTAATTTTCTCATTGTTCTTACCGTGGCCCTGGTTATCCTCATCCTCATGGTTTCCCTGTTCCGCCATGAAAATTTTATTGAAATTGCCCGTTTTGCCCTGGTTCTTACTGTTGCCGCCATTCCGGTTGCCCTGCCGGCGGTGCTTTCGGTTACCATGGCTGTCGGTGCCCTGAACCTGGCCCGCAAGCAGGCCATTGTTTCCCGCCTGACCGCTATTGAGGAGTTGGCCGGGGTAGATGTTTTCTGCTCGGACAAGACCGGCACCCTGACCAGGAATGAAATGCGGGTGGCTGAGCCGATATTGCTTGACGGCCACGATGAACGGGAATTGTTTCTCTATGCCCTGCTGGCCTCCCGTTCGGAAAATAACGATCCCATTGAGCTGCCTCTCTTTCATTATGCTGACCGAGAGTTTCCCGACCTTGGCTGGCAGGGGTATGAGCAGACTGATTTTGTCCCATTTGATCCGGTCAGTAAGCGAACCGAGGCGACCATCAGCCGCGATGGTGAGAGCTTCCAGGTGCTGAAAGGGGCGGCCCAGGTGCTGCTGGAAATGACGGAATTACCGGATAATGAAGTAATCGCCATTGCCAATTCTATTGATCTGCTGGCCTCCAAGGGCTATCGAACCCTGGCCGTGGCCCGCCGGACGACAGCGGATGAACCCCTTGAACTCATCGGCCTGATACCATTAATTGATCCACCCCGTGATGACTCTTCCCAGGTAATCAGTGATATGCTCGATTACGGGGTGCAGGTAAAAATGATCACTGGTGACAATCTGGCCATTGCCCGGGAAATCGGCTCCATGCTCGGTCTTACCAGTCGCAGCATGCGGGCCGAGCAGTTGAGCGGCAAATCAAACACCGAACTTATCGGCCTGACCCAGGCCATGGCCACCGCTATTTATCATAAACTACATCCCGAGGTAACCAGCCGGGAGGCCCGACGTTTTGCCGATTCGGTTATTGAGGAGATGCAGTCGATTTATGATATCAGCCTGCTTAACCGGGAATTTCTCCATACCCATGAATCAGTCATTATTGAGATGATCGAGGCAACCGACATTTTTGCCGAAGTGGTGCCCGAGGATAAGTACATGCTGGTGGAGAGCCTGCAGAAGGCGGGTCATATTGTCGGCATGACCGGTGACGGGGTAAACGATGCCCCGGCCCTGAAAAAGGCAGACTGCGGTTTTGCTGTATCCAACGCTACTGACGCGGCCAGGGCCGCAGCCGATATTATTCTTACCGCTCCCGGACTTACGGTGATCAACCATGCCATTGAGCAGGCCAGGATTACCTTTGAACGGATGAAAAGTTATTCCATTTTTCGTATTGCCGAGACCATCCGCATTATTTTATTCATGACCCTGTCCATTGTGGTCTTTAACTTTTATCCCATAACCGCCCTGATGATTATTATTCTGGCCCTGCTCAACGACATTCCCATCCTGGCCATCGCCTACGACAATACCAAGGTGCAGAAAGAGCCGGTGCGCTGGAATATGCCTGAACTGCTTACTGTGGCCTCAACCCTGGGAATCGCCGGAGTGCTTTCCTCTTTCCTGCTCTTTTTTATCCTGGTGGAGTTAAAATTCAGCGATGAACTGATTCAATCAATGATGTTTGCCAAGCTGGTCATCGCCGGTCATGGTACTATTTACAATACCAGGATCGATGACTGGTTCTGGAAAAAGCCCTATCCTTCCTGGCTGCTTTTCTGGGCGACCTTTTCCACCAGGATATTGGGCACTATTATCGCGGTATATGGATTTTTTATTCCATCCATCGGTTGGAAATACGCCGCTTATATGTGGGGCTATGCCCTGGCCTGGTTTGTTTTTAACGATGCTATTAAAATGCTTACCTATCGCTCTTTGCGTCGACGCGGCCTTTATGTTTAGTGCCTTACTCCTGAGAAGCTGTAACAAAAAACAAGAAACTGAAGACGTAATTTTGAAACTATTTACAGCGAGTTACTCCAAGGCACTTATCC